>JADFHG010000012.1 GCA_022567365.1 Planctomycetota bacterium
CGCAGATTCAAAAAACACTTGGCCAAACACCGCCGGGAGATTCTCACCTTCCTCTATCACAAGGACATCGAGGCCACCAACTGGCCGGCCGAGCAGGCCATGCGACCGGCGGTGCGCAATCGCAAACTATTCGGCGGAAACCGTACCTGGTCCGGCGCCGCCGCCCAGGAGCGCCTCGGCAGCTTCTTCGCCACCTGCGGGAAGAACACCATCGAATCCCTCGCCACGCTCTCCCACATCATATGCCGACCCATACCTGCAGCTTGATCGTTTGGGGCGCTAAACAGATACGAACAAACTAATCTATTCGTAGCGCGGAAGTCGCTCAAACAAGCTCGTTTCGCTGGGAATCTGTTCAACTTGTTCCAGCGCGACTCCTGACTAGCATTCGTGGCATCGCGCGGGTTGAAGCCCGCGGCTCGGGGGAGAATCATAGTCGCAGGACAAATGAAACACGAAGCTTGTAATGAACTACGCTACGGAGATCCCAGCCGCCGCGCGGTCGCCAGATAGTTGTCGTACGCGGCTCGGACTTCACCAAGCGTATCGCCGCCGAATTTCTCGAGAAACGCACGAGCGACCTCGAACGCGACGACGTTTTCCGCGACGACGCTCGCCGCCGGAACGGCCGTGATGTCGCTCCGCTCGTAGTCCGAACGCTCGGGCGCCTTGGTTTCCAGGTTTACGCTGTCGAGCCCGCGCAGCAGCGTGCTGATCGGCTTCATCGCCCCGCGTATGACGATCGGCTCGCCGTTGGTCATGCCGCCCTCGAGCCCGCCCGCGTTGTTGCTTCGACGCGAAAACCCCAAACGCGGCGTGTCGATCGACGTTGCGTCGAAGTCGATCTCGTCATGCACACGGCTACCGGGGGCGGCCGCGGCGTCGAAACCGAGACCGATTTCGACCCCCTTGAACGCCTGAATCGACCCAACCGCCTGCATCAATCGACCGTCGAGCTTGTCCTGCCATCGCATGCAACTGCCCAATCCGGGCGGATGGCCGTGTACTTGCACCTCGACGATTCCCCCGAGCGTGTCTTTATCCTGTTTGGTCCGTTTGATCGCGGCAATCATCCGCTTCGCCGCCTCGCCGTCGCAGCAATATGCCTCGTTGGCGTCCCGCAGCTCGCGGAGTTTCCCGACGTTCGTGCCACTCGGCGGCACGCCGGTCACACTTCCCACCTGTACGACGTACCCAACGACTTCGATGTCAAATTCGTTTAGAAGGCACCGCGCCAGCGCCCCCGCCGCGACGCGGGCGGCCGTCTCCCTGGCGGAGGCGCGCTCGAGCGTCTCGCGGCAGTCGGTGGTAAGCCACTTTAGACTGCCTGCGAGGTCGGCATGTCCGGGCCTCGGGCGAAGAACGGCGGGCGCGTCGTCGATGCGGTGGTCGCGGTTGACGATCCGCATGGCAATCGGAGAGGCGATCGTCTTGCCTCGCCGGACACCGGACAGAAACTCGACCGAATCGCGTTCGATCTTCATCCGCCCGCTACGACCATACCCACCCTGGCGGCGGCGGAGTTCGCCGTTGATCAACTCGACGTCGACGGCTAACCCCGCAGGCATTCCCTCGACCAGCGCGATGAGCGCCGGTCCGTGCGATTCCCCGGCGGTTCTATAGTCAAGCGTAGGCATAAGCAGACATTATTGTACAGGCGCACCGCGAGCGCGGCACGTCCGCCCGCCCCGGGAATGCGTTAGCAGCCTGTTGAAAAACAGGATACTGTGTGGGAGCAACGTTCCAGCCGGTCGTTTTCCGGCCACCAGCGGCGTTTGACCGACTGGATAGTCGGTCCCACAGACTTTTTCAACGAGCTGATAGGGTCGTATCAACGCGAATCAGACGAGCATCCGAATCGTGGACCACCCGCCGCTCCGCGCCGCACGATCGACTCGGCGGAGGGCGCCGACCACGCCGCCAACCGTTGCCGCGCACCGCGCCGCGCGTACACTGAGGCGCATGGCTGCCGAGACCCACCAATTCGAGCTGGACACTCGTGGAAACAACGAGGTGCTCAATATCACCGAGCACGTGGCCCGCTGTGTGGAATCGGGCAACGTTTCCTGTGGGATCGCCACGGCGTTTGTCATCGGTTCGACGGCGGGGATCACCACGACGGAGTTCGAACCGGGCCTCGTCAATCGCGATCTGAAAACGGCGTTCGAGGGCATCGCACCCGAAGACGGAGAATATCTCCATGAGCAGACGTGGCATGACGACAACGGGCACTCCCACGTACGCGCGTCGCTGCTCGGACCTTCGCTGACCGTACCCATCGTGGACGGGCGCCTTCAACTCGGCACGTGGCAGCAGATCATCCTGATCGACTTCGACACCCGCAGGCGAACGCGACGGATCATCGTCCAAGTCATCGGCGAATAGCCGCGCTGCGCCGGCCGCCTCCCTGGATCAACGTTCAGCGCGTAGCGACTTGAATGCCTCGCGGTAGGCCGTCGCCAATTCGTCCGCGCGACCTGCCGCGTATGATCCGGGCTTCCATCGATAACCAAGCCCGTCGCCGGCGCGCCTTGGAATCAGATGAAAGTGGACATGGGGCACGGTTTGTCCGGCCACCTCGCCGTTGTTTTGGAGGAGGTTCCATCCCTCGGCTCCAGTGACGCGCTCGAGGGCCTTCCCCAGCGCCGGCAAATGCAACGTCAGTGCCGCGTATTGCTGTGGCTCGAGGTCGGAAAGTTTGCCACAGTGCGACCTCGGGACGACGAGCAAGTGCCCCTCCGCAAGCGGTCCAACGTCCATGAACGCAAGCACGTTTTCGTCCTGAAGAACGACGGCCGCCGGTATCTGCCCACCGACGATCTTGCAGAACACGCAGTCAGGATCTCGCGGCATGTCTCACCACCGTTGCAAGATGTGCACTTCGGAACAAGCGCCGAACGCATCGGCCAACGAAAACACGATACCAAGCCGTGCGTCGTCTGGACATGACGGCGCGAATTGGACGGGACCGTCGGCGCGGCCGCGCGGAGCGCTACGCCACCGAGCAGCGGGTTGGACCCCGGTATGGAACCGACGACAATTCGGCTCGTGTTCGCACGTCACGCCACCTGACCTGACGGTCGGCTACTGGTTTTCAGTTCGCGTGTCGTCGTCGCCTGCGGAATCGCTGCTGTCGGTTGCGCCCGTGCTTGTTGGCGCGGCTTGGTCTTCGACCGGCGAGGTGTCGTCGGAGGCGTCATCGGGCGGCTCGGGCGCTTCGGCGTCGGTGGGCGGGCGGCGACGGCCGTGCTCCTTTCCGAGGCGGATCGCCATGGCATAGCGGGCGTCGGCACGCCGACGGCGCGCCGACTTCTCCGGTTTCGTCAACGTGCCCGGTGGCTCTTCCTCTCCGACGAACTGTACGAGCGCGAGCTGCGTATGATCGCCAACCCGCCGATCCGGCAGGCGTACGATTCGGGTGTAGCCGCCCGGACGGTCTTCGTATCGTGGAGCGACCGTCTCGATGAGACGGTGCACGACGGACTCGGCCGTGAATGCCAACCGTCCTTTCGGCTCTCCGGTGCGGTACCGCCGACCGCTCTGCATGCGGAGGGTTTTGGCGCGGGCCGCATCCGACATCGCGTCATAATCCGCCTGGTGTTCGGAGGCGATCAAGCAACGGTCACTGAGGATCCGTTGAATCCGTCGGCGCGCACTCAGGCTGCCGACGGGGTCTCGGTTGGCGGCGCAACGACGTACCTGAACGGCGAGCGTCACGATGCGCTCGAGAAAAGGTCGAATATCCTTGGCCTTGGCGAGCGTCGTGGTCACCTGTCCGTGCTGAATGATGCTCTGAGCCAAGTTGCGCTGCATCGCTTTGCGATGCGCGCCCGTCCGGTTCAGTTTTCGCTGGTGAATTCTATGTCTCATGGTAGTGGTCTGTGAACTTTCCGGAAGCCTCGAAGGGTCGGCGGTTGCCCGGAGCGACCGCAATGTACTTCCGCATCGGACACCTTTCACCAATCCGAACTGCCTGCGGGGAGCACGCCCACGGCCAGCGCACCGAGTGCTACTCCTCCATCGTAAAGACTTCCATTGGTCCCGTACCCGCGGAATCGGCGCCATCGCCTCCGCCAGTGCCAAGCGACGCGTCCAAACCCGCCTCCGAATCCGGATCGGATTCGTCGCCGAGCAGCGGCGAAGACGTCGATTCGTCACCGCCGGCAAGGCTCAATCCCATATCCGAGAGCTTTCGCTGGACTTCGTGTAGCGAGGTCTTCCCAAAACTCCGAAATCGGAGCAACTCTCCTTCGGAATGTGCCACCAGCTCGCCGATCGTCGCGATCTGTGCCTGCTCGAGGCAGTTCGCCGACCGGACAGACAGATTCAGGCAGCTGACGGGTTGGTCAAGGCCTTGCCGCGGCGCCGCCATCGCGGCAGTTTCCACGACGGGCTCCGGCGCGTGTGCCGTAACAATGCCGTCTCCCATGTCATGATACATGACGATGGGGTTGAGGTGCTTGCGAAGGATGACCCCGGCCTCGACCAAGGCGTCCTCCGGCAGAACCGTGCCCCGCGTCCAAATCTCGAGGATCAGCCGGTCGTAGTTGGTGCGCTGTCCTACCCGAAGATCCTCGGTTTTATAGCGAACCCTGCGAACCGGCGAAAAGACCGAGTCGACCGGGATGACGTCGACTTCCTGTTCCGGCGCTCGGTTCTCCATCGCGGTCGCATACCCGCGCCCTTTGCGCACTTCCATCTCCACGTGAAATTCGACGTCCGCAGTCAGAGTCGCTATGAGGTGGTCGGGGTTGACCATCCGCACACCCTCCACCGCCTCGATATCACGCGCACAGATCGGCCCCGCGGTATCCCGGTGCACCGAGATGGTCTTGGGCTCATCGCCGTCGAGCGCCACATCGATCCCCTTGATATTGAGAATGATGTCCGTGACGTCTTCGAGCACTCCCTCGATCGTCGAGAACTCGTGTGCGACACCGGCGATCTTGACGTTGACGACGGCCGCGCCCTCCATGCTCGAAATCAGTATCCGCCGGAGCGAATTCCCGATGGTTGTACCGAATCCCTGCTCGAACGGCTCGATGATGAACCGCCCATAATCAGCCGTACTGTTGGCATCGTCGCGTATTACGCGGCTTGGCAGCTCGAGACCTCGCCATCTGATGCGCATCGATTTGACCTCCCACGAATCTCAGCCGTGTCGCATTCCAAACCCGATCGACCAACTCGCCCGGTAAACGTCGGCGGACTAGCGGCTGCACATCTCGATGATGAGCTGCTCTTCCACCGGAATCTGCACGTCGTCGCGTGTCGGCAAAGCCAGAACGTTGCCTTCCAATTTCGTTGCGTCAAGCTGAAGCCACGCCTGGACCGACGGACCCCCCTCCCCGACGGACTCGCGGATAAACTTCTGGCTTCGTTCCGACGGCTTGACACTCAACGCATCGCCCGCCTGGACCAGATAGCCCGGTCGATTCACACGGCGGCCGTTCACGTGAATGTGGCCGTGCACGATCGTCACACGCGCCGCTCGATGCGAGGGCGCGAACCCCAGTTTCCATACGACGTTGTCGAGACGTCGCTCGAGAACGCTCAGCAACGCCTCGCCGGTGTTGCCTTTGGATCGCTCCGCCATTCGGAAGTAGATACTGAACTGGCGTTCAAGCACACCGTAGTAACGCTTGACCTTCTGCTTCTCGCGCAGACGAACACCATATGCGCTCACCTTGCGCCGGCGGCGCCAACTATGCATCCCCGGCGGCTTGTTGCGCCATTGTCGCTCCATCGCACACTTCGCACTCTCACACCGAGCGCCCTTCAACATCAACTTTATGCCTTCGCGGCGACAAAGCCGACAAACCGGTCCAATATAGCGTGCCATACCCTCGCCTGTTTCCAGCTAGTGCCTATCAATTCCTACCGCGATCAACGTGACGACGGGACCGTCGTCGAAGTCCGTATCGCGGCTACCCGATCAAACCCGACGCCGCTTCGAAGGACGACAACCGTTATGCGGCAACGGAGTGACGTCCTCGATCGACTGCACGCGCAGTCCCGACGATTGCAATGCGGTGATCGCGGATTCGCGCCCGGTACCTGGTCCCTTGACGCGCACCTCGACCTCCACCATGCCGCACTTTTTAGCGGCCTGCGCCACACGCTCGACCGCGCGCTGCGCGGCGAAAGGCGTGCTCTTGCGCGTGCCCTTGAAACCAACGGTCCCCGCGGACCCCCAACAGATGACGTCACCATTCATATCGGTGATGGTGACCATCGTGTTGTTGAACGTAGCCTTGATATGCGCGATTCCCCGCGCGACGTTTCGTCGAACTTTGCGTTTGCTTCCACCACGTCTAGCCACGCGACATCTCCTTTACGCCCTTTTTCCCCGCGACGGTTTTCCTCGGTCCCTTGCGGGTCCGGGCGTTCGTCCGCGTGCGCTGGCCCCGAACGGGAAGGTGTACGCGATGGCGCAATCCGCGGTAACACCGGATATCCCGAAGCCTGGCAATGTTCGACTGAACCAGCCGGCGCAACTGGCCCTCGACCTGGTGGTTCTCGTCGATCACACCGGCGATTCTCGTGACCTCTTCTTCCGTGAGATCCTTCGCCTTGACGCCGATCGCGATCCCGGCTTCCTTCAGGACGTCGATTGCGATCTTGGGTCCGACGCCGTGGATGTACCGGAGCGAATACTCGATCCGCTTGCCGGCCGGTATGTCAACGCCCGCAATTCGTGGCACACGACACCTCCTATCCCTGACGTTGCTTATGACGCGGGTTCGTGCAGATCACACGCACGATCCCCTTACGTTTGACGATCTTGCAGTTCTCGCACATCCGCCGCACGCTAGCCCTGACCTTCATGCCGTTTCTCCGTTCGCGAACCACACCACGCGCCCCGGTCTCGCGTCACCAGCGGTTCGTCGAAGAACACTCCCATGACAACGAAATCCGAATTCTTCGGCGTTTTGTGGACCGCCCTGGTGCAATCGCCGCTTCCTCGACGGGCTGGCTACCCCCCGTCCGTTAGCACATCGGCACCGTTCTTCGTTACCGCGATCGAGTGTTCAAAATGCGCCGAACACTTACGATCTCGCGTCACCACAACCCAACGGTCGACGTCGCCATACTCCACCTCGTGCGTACCCACGTTGACCATCGGTTCCACCGCGAGCACCATGTGCTCGACCAGTTCGAAGTCCATTTGCTTTTGACCAGGATCCCAGTAGTTGGGTACCTTCGGTTCCTCGTGCATGTCGCGCCCGATCCCGTGGCCCACAAAATCACGAACGACGGAAAACCCCGCGCGCTCCACGATCCGCTGCATCTCCGAAGCGACCACGCTCCACATCCGCCGGGGTCGAATAGACTCGACCGCCGCATTCAGCGCGAGCTCGGTAATCTCCAATAGGCCCTTCGTTTCCGCTGACAACTCTCCCACGGCGATCGTCGTCGCCGAATCCCCGCAGTACCCCGCCAGACGAACACCGCAGTCCACACTGACGATGTCGCCCTCGCGGAGCGTCACTTCGCCCGGTACGCCGTGTACGACTTGCTCATTCACACTCGTACAAAGGGCCGCCGGAAACGGGAACTTCGCGTGCGGGTTCTCGACGCCCTTGAACAACGCCGTGCCGCCGGCGGCTGCGATCATATCCTCGGCAACCTCGTTCAGGTCCGCCGTGGTCACACCGGGACGGGCCAATTCCCGGGCACGGCTGAGTACGGAATATACGACCTCCCCGGCGCGGCGCATCAGCGTGATCTCGCGAGCGCTCTTTAGAATGACTCCTGTGGTATTCAGCATCAATCCCATAAACCGCGCGGACACGCGGAACCCGCAACGCGTATGGGGCGTCTATGAACGAGCCCCCTTGATCGGACCCTCGCCGCCCAGAAATCCCTTGTAATTTCGCATGATCAGGTTCGCCTCGATTCGCTGAACCAGATCGAGCGTTACACTCACCACGATCAAGAGACCCGTCCCGCCCAGAAACGCCGACACGAAAAGCGGTATTCCCATCAGACTGGCCACGAGATCGGGGACGATCGCGATCAGCGCGAGAAAACCGGCGCCGACGTAGGTGATCCGCGTCATCACGTTTTCCAGATAATCCGCCGTGCGCTTGCCCGGGCGAAGACCGGGGATGAAGCTCCCATAGTCGCGCAGGTTGTTCGCCATCTCTTTGGGTTGAAACTGTACGGTCGTCCAGAAGTAGGCAAAGAAATACACCGCTATCACGTACGTGACGACGTAGAGAAACTGCCCGCGACCAAACGCCCCATTGAGAAAAATCCAAAACTGGTTCGGCCAGGCATTGCTGATCGCGCCGAGAATCATACTCGGGAACAGCAGCATGGTACTGGCAAAGATGATCGGCATGACGCCGCCGTGATTGACGCGGAGCGGCAAGTAGTTGCGTTGGCCGCCGTACACGCGCCGGCCACGCGTCTGCTTCGCCTGTTGAATCGGAATCCGGCGCTGCCCCTGGGTGATGAGAACCGCCGCCGCCACGACACCGACGAACATCAGACCGAGACAGAGGATCTCGCTCGCGCTAATCGATCCGGCGGGCGCGGGCATCTGAAACACGACGTTGTTATAGACGTAAAACACCGCGTTTGGCATGCGGGAGACGATGCCAGCCGTGATGATGAGGGAAATCCCGTTTCCGATTCCGTATTCGTCGATCTGCTCGCCCAACCACATCAGAAAAACCGTGCCGGTCGTCAGCATCAACAGCGACATCACCATATACGTGAACGACATCCCGAAGAACTGCCCCGTATACTCGACGAAGAGAAAATTGCTCGTCGCCAGATACCGCATCCAGAAAAGACCCTGGATCAGGCAAAGCACGACGGTCGCGTACCGGGTGTACTCCTGGATCTTCTTGCGCCCGGACTCCCCCTCCTTTTTCAGCTTCTCCAGGGCCGGTACCACCGTCCCCATCAGCTGGAAGATGATCGACGCAGAGATATATGGCATGATGCCGAGACCGAAGATCGTGCTCTGCTGGAGGTTGCCGCCGGTAAACAATTGGAAATACTGCGTGAGATCGCCGAGAGCGCCGCTACCGGCCAGCTTCGACATCGCCAATTGGTCGACGCCGGGCACGGCAACCCAGAACCCGATCCGGTAGATCGCCAGCATGCCCAGGGTGAAGAGCACCTTGTTGCGAAGCTCGGGGACCTTGAAGATGTTGATGAATGTCTGAAACATGCCGCTGTTGCGTTCTCGCTCGGGCGATCGCCTAGATGACCCTCGGTTCTCCACCGGCCGCGCGAATCTTCTCTTCGGCCGACTTACTGAATTTCGATGCGTCCACTGTGAGGCTCTTCGTCAGATCGCCGTTCCCGAGGATCTTCACCGGACACCGCACGTTGCGCAGCAGCCCTCGCTCGACGAGGAACTCGGGAGTGACATGCGATCCCGCCTCGCATCGCGCCTCGAGATCGGCGACGTTCACCACACTGTACTCCGTCCGAAACCGGGCGTTATTGAATCCGCGCTTCGGCAAGCGCCTGAAGAGAGGCATTTGCCCACCTTCCTGAAGCCCACGCGAACCGGAGCCCGACCGCTGTCCGTAGCCCTTGTGGCCCCGACCGCACGTCTTCCCGTTTCCCGAACCGCGCCCGCGTCCCACACGGTTGCGACGCTTCTGCGCGCCCGCCATCGTCGTGATTTGAGTGATATCCATCGCCGTCGTTACCCCGCCAGTTTCACACCGCGCAGGCGTTCGACGTCCTCGCGCGTTAGCAAACTCTTCAGTCCGTTCATGGCCGCTCGAACCAGGTTCTTCGGGCTGTTCGAGCCGTAACTCTTGGTCAGCACATCGTGCACCCCCGCCAGTTCGAGCACCGCCCGAACGCTCGCGCCGGCGATCACGCCCGTCCCCGGACTCGCAGGCACCATCACCACCGTGCTCGCGCCGGCGCGCCCGATCACACGGTGCGGGATCGTAGACCCGCTCAGGCGAATCGGGACCATATTTCTTTGTGCAAGGCTCTTGCCCTTGTCGACCGCCGTGGGAACCTCCGGGGACTTCCCGTAGCCGATCCCCACCTTGCCCTTCCGATCACCGGTCACCACGAGGGCGGAGAAACTGAACCTTCGTCCTCCACGCACGACGGTCACGCAGCGATAGATCCGCACGACGATTTCGTCGATCCCCGATTCGTTCGGCTCGTCCCGCCGCTGTCGTCCCATCGCCACTTTCGTTCTACGCTCCCGTTGCCGTGCTCAACCGCGCTCCGCGGTTCCTAGAATACAAGTCCGCCTTCGCGTGCCGCATCGGCAAGCGCCTTGAGGCGACCATGATACCGATAACCGCCGCGATCGAAGCACACGCGCTGGACGCGAGCCGACTTGGCCCGCTCGGCCAATGCCGCGCCGACTGCTTTCGCGGCGACGATGTTCCCGCCGTAGGGAACGGTGTCGCGCACGTCCTTGCTCAGCGTACTTGCCGAACACAAGGTCACGCCGGCCTCGTCATCCACGATCTGCGCGTAGATGTGTTTGTGGCTTCGAAAAACCGACAGCCGCGGACTTTCGGCATTGCCGATCACTCGCTTGCGGATACCGCGTTGTCGCCGGTGCCGCCTCGTTGCTCGATCGTTCTGTCTACCCATTGTGTGTCTGGACCTTCATTCACGATTGTTGCCGTGATTCAGCGATTGCCGTTTAGCCGGCACCGGCAAGGGCTTTGCCCTGCTTACGACGCACGACTTCGCCCTCGTAGCGGATGCCCTTGCCCTTGTACGGCTCGGTCTTGCGAAGCGCCCGGATCTCGGCCGCGAACTGCCCCACGGCCTGCTTGTCCGCGCCGCGAATCAGCAGTTTGGCCGGATCGTTGTCGCCACGCGCCGCAGGGGTTTCCACCACAACATCGACGCCATCAGGTACGGTCATCTGGAATTGCGACGCCGAACCCAAACCGCGCCCCATGAATCCAATGTTCAAGTGAAGCGTGCGACCCTCCAGCTTGCAGTTGTAGCCGGTACCGTAGATCAGCAGGCGCCGCTCGAACCCCGTGGACACGCCCTTGATCATGTTGGCAATGAGCGACCGCGACAGTCCGTGGTTTGCTCGCGCTTGCTTCGTATCGTTCACCCGAGTCACCGTAAAGACGCGGCTCGCCTCGTCATACGCCAGACCCGCGGTCGACGGTGCGGACCAACTGCAACTCCCCTTCGGTCCGCTTACGGACACGTCCTGTCCGGCGAGTTTCACACTCACTCCGCTCGGCACGGGTATCGGTTGCTTGCCTATCCGCGACATCCGACAACTCCCAAACGACCGTTCAATCCATCGCCCCCGCTCGCCGCGCCCTTGGGCGTTTCCATCTCTTGCGTGATCGAATCTCAACCCGAGGGCTCAACCGGAAAACCGAGGCGCTCGCCGAGACGATCTCATTCCTTGCATTCGGGCCGGCGCGTCGGCAGAGGAGACGTCCTCACCATACGCCCCGCCCGCAAACACCTAGTACACCGTGCACAGAATCTCGCCGCCGACGTTCTTGTCCCTGCAACCGCGATCACTCAGAATCCCGTCGCTGGTGGACAAGATCGCGATGCCCAGACCGTCCAATACCCTGGGAATCTCGCCCACCTTGCGGTAATCCCGACGCCCGGCGCGCGATTCCCGTTGGATCTTGTGGATGACGTCCTCGCCGCGCGGACCATACTTCAAATCAATGCGCAGGATACCCTGTTTGGTGTCCTCGACGACGTCGAACCCTTTGATATAACCTTCATTTCGCAGCACGGTCGCGATGCCGATTTTGAGCTTCGACGACGGCATGGAAACCTGCTCGCGGCGCACGCGCACCGCATTACGAACCCGCGTCAACATGTCCGCGATCGGATCAGACCACATCCTCGGAATCCCTCACTTGCGCCTATGCCCGCTGCCGGTTCAACCAGGTACCGCGGTCCTACCAACTCGCCTTGCGCACACCGGGCACCAAACCCTGGTTCGCAAGCGTCCGAAAACAGATACGGCAAATCGAAAACTTGCGATACACCGCACGCACCCGCCCGCACAACTGGCACCGCCGGATGCGCCGACAGAGAAACTTCGGTTCCTTCTTCGCCTTATTGATCCAGGCTTTCGTGGCCATTAGTCCACCTCCCCGACGGTTTCGCGGAGCGGCACACCCAGCATCCGAAGCAAGGACCGGGCCTGGGCGTCGCGCCGCGCGGTCGTCACGAATGTCACGTTCATACCCTGCGTGAACGCCATCTTGTCGAGGTTGATCTCCGGGAAAATCGACTGGTCCGAAATACCCATCGAGAAGTTGCCCCGCCCGTCAAAACTACGCGGGTCGAGCCCGCGAAAATCGCGTAGCCGCGGGATCGCCGCGTTGACCAGCCGATCCACGAACTCGTACATCCGCTTACCCCGCAACGTCACCCGACAACCGATATCCATTCCCTTGCGCAGCTTGAAATTCGACACGCTCTTTTGGGCTCGCCGAATCTCGGCCTTCTGTCCGGAGATCGTGGCGAGGTCCGCCGTGGCCGCAGCCATCCGCCCCTTTTCCTCCGCCGCCTGTCCAACACCCATCGAGATGACGACCTTCGTCAGCTTCGGCGTCATCATCACGTTACTCAGGCTGAATTCCTCCCGGAGCTTCGGGGCGATCTCCGCCTTGTATCTTTCCATCAACCGTGCCATCTGCAACATCCCGCCTAATCGAGGTTGACCGGCCGACCTCGACCGGATCCCTCGCTTATGTCAGCTTGCGCTCCGGACGACTCAATTCATTCAGAGTCGTACCGCCTCTTGTCACGCGGCGCTTCGCGATCACGCGACCCGCCTTATCGAGCTCAACCTCGAAGTGGACACGTGAGCCCCGTCCAAGGGCCGCGTCGTATGGCAATACTTTCGACATGTGAATCAGCGCTTCCTTCTGCAAGCGCCCGCCCTGCGGGTTTCGCCGCGTAGGCCTCACGTGACGATGGACCATGTTCACGCCTTCCACGATGATCATGCCGCGCTCGCGATCAAGGCGAAGAACCTTCCCCCGCGCGCCCTTGTGATCTCCGCTGATCACCTCGACGATGTCGTTCTTACGAATATGCGATGCCACTACGCCACCTCGATTGCATCCAAACGAAAAGGTCCGACGAAAACGTCAGACGACCTCCTCGGCCAACGAAATAATCTTCATGTAACTGCCGCGAAGCTCGCGCGCGACCGGACCGAAGATTCGCGTACCGCGCGGCTCGTTACGGTCGTCCAGCAGCACAACCGCGTTGCTGTCGAATCGCACGTATCCGCCGTCGGAGCGTCGCGTCGGCATTTTGGTCCGCACGACGACGGCCTTTGCCTTGCGTCGTTTCGATCGGTCCTTCCGCGTGGCCCCGCCCGAAAAATCGCTGTTCGCCAGAGACTTCTTGACGGTGACCATGACCACGTCACCGATCCGCGCCCATTTCAAGCGTCTTTTCCCCCGGCGGGACGTACTACCCTTGTAGACGTTCACTACCATCGCCGACTTGGCGCCGGTGTTGTCGCAAACGTCGACCATGGTCTGCATCTGAATCACGGATCCCGCCTCCTCACGCCGATCAATCGTCTCACCTACGCCGCCTTGATCACACGAACCAGCCGCCAGAACTTGGTCTTCGACAACCGTCGGCACGCACAGACTTCGACGAGGTCGCCCTCTTTGGACGCGTTCAGCTCGTCGTGAACGTGCAGCGTTGTTGATCGGTTCATGTACTTGCCGTACTTGGGGTGCTTGCGTTTGTACTCGTACCGCACCCGCAACGACTTGTCCCCTTTGTGCGACACGACCACACCGGTCCGCGTCACGCGCCGTCCGCGCGGTCGAGCAACATCCGTACGATCCGTCGCTTCACTCATGGCTTCACATCGTCTCTACGCGCGGCGCCGCGAGCAGCGGCACCCGCGCGACAAAATCAACTACCCGTGCGGTGACTCGCCGCAGCCTCCAAGTGGTATTGCTTTTCCTCGATCCCCGTCTCGCCGCGTTCCGTCAGAACCGTGAGGATCCGCGCGATGTCCCGTTTGGTCGCCGTCAACTGATACGGATTCTCCAGCTTTTCGGTCACCGCCTGGGCTCGCAGGTCGAACAAGTGCCGACGGACACGGTCCAATTCGCCGTGTAGCTGCTCCGTCGTCATCTCCCTTATCTCAGCAATATTCATACATTTGTCCCCCGCCTCGGCTACAGTCCGTACCGACGGCGAACGAACCGACATCGAAACGGCATTTTGTGCGAGACACGGACGAGCGCGCTCCGCGCCACCCCTTCCTCGACGCCACCGATCTCGAACAGGACCGTTCCCTCGCGAACGCACGCAACCCAATACGCGGGATCGCCCTTGCCTTTGCCCATCCGCGTTTCCAACGGCTTCGATGACACCGGCTTGTGGGGAAAAATACGGATGTAAACCTTGCCTTCGCGATGAAGATAGTGGGTTGCCGCGACCCGACCGGCTTCGATCTGCCGACCCGTGATCCAACCCGGCGCCAGACACTGCAAACCGTACTGGCCAAAACACACCGTATTGCCCTTGGACGCCTTGCCACGAATGTGACCGCGCTGGCTCTTGCGCCATTTCACGCGTTTGGGCATCAAAGCCATCGTCTACATCCTCCTGTTTCGATCACTCGCACAGCCGCAAGGACACCGAGTCCTAACCGCGCTTGCCGCGGCGTCCCTCGCGTCCTCTTCCGGATCGCGAAGCATCCGGCAACAGAGCCTCTTCCCCGTAGCGCCCGAGGTTGATCCAGACTTTTATCCCGATCGTACCGTAGGTCGTCCGACACGTCGCCACGCCGTAGTCGATGTGCGCCTGCAACGTGTGCAATGGAATCGACCCGCCAATTTGCACTTCCGTACGGGCCATCTCCGCTCCGCCGAGACGCCCCTTGCACATGATCTTGATGCCCTTTGCACCGCACGCCATCCCCGCCTCGATGCGCTGCTTCATGACCCGCCGAAACGCCGCCCGTTTCTTCAATTGTTCGGAGATCGCCTCCGCGACCAACGTCGCATTGCCGTCAGGCACCTTGATCTCGACGATATTCAAATTGACGCGGCGATCGATGAGATCCTCCAGGGCCTCTTTCAGCTTCTCCACTTCGGCACCCTTCGGTCCGATCACCAATCCCGGACGGGCGGTGTGAAGAAACACCTTGACCTCGTCACGCGTCCGCTCGATCTCGACCTTCGCGACGGCCGCGTACGGAGGCTGACGGTTCATCCGCCAGTCGATGTACTTACGCATCCTCTGATCTTCGACCAGGAACTCCGCATACGCCGCCTTGGGGGCATACCAACGGGAACGCCACCCTTCGGTGATCCCGATCCTGAAGCCGATTGGATTAACCTTTTGCCCCACGCCGTACTCCTCTGATCGCGGTTCGTAATGAGTCCGCGTCGCGTTTGCCTATGCGCCTTCCGCCAGCTCGATCAGAATATGACTCGTCCGCTTGGCGATCGGATGGGCCCGTCCGCGATCCTTCGGACGCCAACGTCTGTAGTAGGGGCCGCCGTCAACCCGGGCATTGACCACGTAAAGAGACCGCATATCCGCTTCCTCTTCGTCCGCGTTCGTCATCGCCGACTTGAGCACGTCCTGAATCATCCGCGCGCTGCGGCGACGATTGAATTCCAGTTGCTCCAGCGCAGCGCCGCACCCGAGTCCTCGTATGAGGTCGATCACCAACCGCGCCTTGCGCGGCGCAATACGTGCGAATCGATGCGATGCTTTCCAAGTTCGTCGGTCAGCCATGGTTGAACCTGCGCTCCCAACCCCAGCCCGAAACGTCGGGCCGTGACACTACCTCGCCCTGCCGCCGTGCCCCCGAAACGTCCGCGTCGGGCTGAACTCGCCGAGCTTGTGCCCGACCATGTCCTCCGTCACTTGCACGGGGAGAAACTTATGTCCGTTGTGAACCTCGAATTTCTGTCCCACGAACTCCGGAACGATCGTGCACCGCCGCGCCCAAGTACGAATCGCGATCGTCGAGTTCTGACTCTTCGCACGCATCACCCGGTTGAAGAGCTTCTCGTCGACGAACGGTCCTTTTTTTTGCGA
>JADFHG010000460.1 GCA_022567365.1 Planctomycetota bacterium
GCTCGGCGGAAAGGGGACGGGTCTCGCGGAGATGACGCGGATCGGACTGCCCGTGCCCGCCGGGTTCACGATCACCACCGAGGCGTGCGCACAGACGCACACGCGCGGTGCGAAGTGGCCGGTCGGTCTCGACAAACAGGTCCGCGCAATGCTGGGCAAGCTCGAACGGGCGTGCAAGAAGAAGCTCGGCGACCGGAAAAACCCGCTTCTCGTTTCGGTGCGCTCGGGCGCGGCCGTCTCGATGCCGGGCATGATGGAGACGATCCTCAACCTCGGACTCAACGACCACTCGGTCGAGGGTCTGACGGCCACGTCCGGTAGCCGTCGCTTTGCCTTCGACGCGTATCGCCGGTTCATCATGATGTATGGCGCGACGGCGAAGGGCATCGACCGCGAGCGCTTCGACATGGCGTTCGACGAGGTGAAACGGTCGCGCACCGCGGTCCGCCTCGGGGTTGCCGACGAATCCGCCGTGAGCGATACCGACGTTAACGCGGGCGAGCTCGAAGAACTCGTCGCGATGTACAAAGACATCTATCGCGTCGGATGCGGCGAGCCGTTTCCGCAGGATCCGTACAAACAACTCGTCGGCGCGATCAACGCCGTGTTCAACAGTTGGATGGCCGACAAAGCCGTGACCTATCGCCGCGTCGAAAACATCACCGGCCTGACGGGCACCGCCGTCAACGTCTGCCAGATGGTGTTCGGCAACATGGGCGACGACAGCGGCACGGGCGTGTGCTTCACCCGCGATCCGAGCACCGGCGAGAACGAGTTCTACGGGGATCTCCTCATCAATGCCCAGGGCGAAGACGTCGTCGCCGGTGTGCGTACGCCGCTCCCGCTGTCCGACCTCAGGGAGAAGATGCCCGACGTGTACGATCAGCTCGACGCCGTCCGGATCATGCTCGAGGTGCATTACAAGGACATGCAGGACCTCGAGTTCACCTTCGAGCGGGGAAAACTGTATATGCTGCAGTGCCGATCGGGAAAGCGTTCGCCCGGCGCAACGTTCAAGATCGCCGTGGAACAGGCGACGAAGGGCATCGTCAGCGCGGCGACCGCGAAGCGCCTCGTCAAGAAAAAACACCTACCCAAGAAGTATGCGACGGCCGCGACGAAACCCGTCATTACCAAGAACGACGCCATCAACCGCATCAGCGCACCCGACCTCGAGCGGCTTTTCTATCCGGTCCTCGACCCGAAGCTTTCGTCCGATGAATTGAGCACACGGCTTCTCGGCGAGGGGATCGGCGCGGTGCCCGGCGGCGCCTGCGGCGAGGTCGTGTTCAACGCGAGCGATGCGGAATCCCGATCGGTGGACGGTCGCTCGGTGATCCTCGTGCGCAAGGAGACGTCTCCCGAGGACGTCGGTGGAATGTACGTTGCGAACGGCATCCTGACGGCGACCGGCGGAAAGACGTCGCACGCGGCCGTGGTGGCTCGGGGTTGGGGCAAGTGCTGCATCGTGGGATGTGGGGCCCTTCAAATCGACTACAACGCAAAGACGTTGACGCTGAACGGCCGCGTCATCCACGACGGAGACGCCATCACGCTCGACGGGAGCACGGGCCGAATCTTCGAAGGGCACATCGACCTCGTTCGCCCATCCGCGCCGCGCGAGTATGAAACGCTCATGGGTTGGTGCGACAAGGCCCGCACGATGAAGGTCCGAACCAACGCCGACACGCCGGCCGACGCGCGCCGGGCGATCGAACTCGGCGCGGAGGGCATAGGGCTATGCCGCACCGAGCACATGTTCTTCGATCCGTCACAACCCGAACGGATCCGCGCGATGCGGGAAATGATCCTCGCGGATTCGGAGGCGCAGCGGCGCGCGGCGCTCGATAAGCTCCTGCCGTTCCAGCGCGGCGACTTCGAGGGCATCTTCGAGGCGATGGACGGTCTGCCCGTCACGATCCGGCTTCTCGATCCGCCGCTGCACGAGTTCCTACCGCACCACGACAACGAGAAGGGTCAACGCGAGGTAGCCGAGGAATTCGGCGTGACCGTTGAGGAGATCGCGCGACGCGTCGACCAGCTCGCCGAGGCGAACCCGATGCTGGGCCATCGCGGGTGCAGGCTGTCGATCACCTATCCCGAGATTCTCGAGATGCAGGTCCGCGCGATCATCGAAGCCGCGGTGAACTGCGCCGACCGCGGCGTGAAGGTGTTGCCGGAAATCATGATCCCGCTCGCGATCGACGCGAAGGAACTGGCCATTCTCATCGAGCGCACGCACGAAGTTGCCGATGCGATCCTCGCCGGTCGCAAGCGCCGATTGAAGTACCTCGTCGGAACGATGATCGAAACGCCCCGTGCGGCGCTGGTCGCCGACGGTCTCGCGGAGACGGCCGAGTTCTTCAGCTTCGGCACCAACGACCTCACTCAGTTTACGATGGCCCTCTCGCGGGACGATGCCGGGAGGTTTTTGCCCGATTACGTCGATCAAGACAAGACGGGCGTGTTCGAGGACGATCCATTCCAAACGCTCGACGTGGACGGGGTCGGGGCGCTCGTGCGTATTGCCATCGAGAAGGGCACTCGAGCCCGACCGGACCTGAAGATCGGCATCTGCGGCGAGCACGGCGGCGACCCGAGGTCCGTTGTCTTTTGCCACGAGCTCGGTCTCGACTACGTTTCGTGTAGTCCACCGCGTGTGCCCATCGCCAGGCTCGCCGCGGCGCAGGCCGCCATCGCAACGCCCGCCGCGAAGACAAGGGCAAAGGCGAAGGCAAAACCGCGCGCAGGCTCGGGTGGCAAATCCAAAGCACGCGCGACCGGCGGCAAGCCTTCGGGAACCAAGCGCGCCCAGGGCAAACGCGTCGCGGCGACGAAAACCGCGCGGCGCAAGACCGTCAAACCGTCCATCGCCAAGCGGGTCGTCGCGCGGACGAAGACCAAGCGCACAGCGCGACAACTCGTGCCGGCATAACAGCATAGTGTGCCGCCAACCCAGAATTTTCGGGTTGGCGTTGAGCGATCGGCATGGCAAAGTCCGCTCCCTCACGGTCGCGGTTCGGATTTTGGTCGCCGCCCAACCCGCAGGTTTATGCGCGACGATGCAATAGCATTGATTGTCGCCATTAAACGTGATGACCCACCCCCGCAGGCGCGTCCGTCCCGGTCGCTCACGTTCTGTGCATGGGTAGGTGGGTGCGCTCGTTGTTGTACACAAATCCCGTTTCCAAGCGCGTGCTCGACCCTCGAGCGCGGGTGCGGGTGCCCACCCTCGAGCGTAACGACAGCGTGGGGGACTGATTCGCCGGCCTCGGACAATTACCGCCGCATGACGCTACGCTTGGACCAAGAATGCGATAGCTTGGGCATCCAGCAATTCGGAAACGGATCGCGCAGCCGCGCGGTATCCGTGTAGCGTTCGTCCCGGACGCAGCTTCTCCCTCATACACCAGCGGCCAGATGGTCTTGACTGCCGCGTCGAGGCCCGGATACCGCACGATACTGCAATAACAGTGGATATTGTCCAGTTTTAG
>JADFHG010000461.1 GCA_022567365.1 Planctomycetota bacterium
GGGGACTGCCATGACCGGCGCCAAGATCGATCGAAACCTGCCACTCAATGCGAAACAACGGAAACTGGTTGCGGACAACACCGGGCTGGTCGCGGTGCATCTTCGGCGAAACGTCCCCAACCTCGCGATGCCGCGCCGCGACCGCGAGTGGGAGGATCTGTTTCAGGAAGGATGCATGGGGCTGATCGATGCCGCACGGACGCATCGCGAAGATTCCGGAATCCCGTTTCCGGCGTACGCGTTCCCGCGGATTCACAACGCGGTCAGCCGTGCGTTGCGAACGAAGTTTACCACCGTGCGTGTCCCCCTCCGCGCAGCCCCGCGCGGCGCCGAAGGCGAGGACGCGGCGAGCCATCGGACGGCGCCACATGATCCTCGGGTCGTCCAACTCGCATACGACGTGTCGAGCCGGATTCCCGATCGGCGTCACGGCCTCGACGATGGACAAGAGTTGATCGGTGAGCGTCTGCGCGACAAATACGAACGTGCCCTCGATATTGCCGAGGCACGTGTGGCTGGGGCGACGTCGCGTCGGGGAGATCGGCAGCAACTGGCGCACGCGCTGGTCGAGCACCGTCTTCGGATTCCTCGTGATGAGTTCCGCCGTCCGCTGCGCCAAGTCGCACGGGAAACGAAGTCCTCGTTCGCCCGCGTCGCCCAATGCGAGAAACAAATCAACGCGTCCATTTGCGAAACGCTCGACGCGGACCCGGAGTTTCACGAACTTCGTCGTCGCCAGCGCTTGGACCCCAATGGGCGGGACGTCGTCATCGATTCCGCCATGGGAGCGGCATTGGCGAACGTCGGCAATACGGAGTTCAGAAGGCGGTTCGAGGCGCTTCCGGAGCGGCGCCGAGCGGAGCTTCTTTACAGGCTCGTCGGATTGTCGGGAACCGATGTTTGCGATTTCGCATCGCGCCAGGTCATGCGGCTTTCCCCGATCGCCCGGGAGACGATTCTGAGGGAGGCCCTATAGCGTAGTGACTCATAATTGTCGATGATTTTGCCAACCGAACCGCGTCCGTCAGGGAGCGGCTTGAACACCAACAAGCCGGCCTTGCCGGTGAAAGCACTTCCCCTCCCTTACGGTCGGGGTTCGGATAAGAGACCATCCGCTTGAAACACTACACGTGTGGATCGTCGGCGCGAGCAATGGACGTTGCGCCCGAAAAGCTCGTCGAACCGACTCGGAAAGGTTACAATAAGCGGCGACCTCGAAGACGAGGTGTTGGGTCGCAAGATCGTTGAGGCGGCCATCGACGAACGCGGCACGCCGGTATGGGCGGGCTTGAAAGGGCTGTTTGTGGCCGCAGGAACGACGCCGGACGAAAAAACGTGCGCCATCTGTGGCGTTGATTGCTCGAACCTGCCTCGCAAGAAGGACGAGCTCGGGCGGTACTACTGCCTGGCGTGCCTCGATCGCATTGCCGCGCAGACGCAGAACGATGCCGCCGAACCGCCCGCTCGCTCCGCACCAACGTCGCGCGAACTGCGCCACATCAGCGACGACTGCCAGGATTCCGGCCCACCGATCTCTGAACCGATCAATTGAAGATCTTCGCCGGGGTTCCCTATCCGGTGAGGCGCCCCATGAGCCTGTGCCACACCGGAAGCCTCTTCCACGGATTCCTCAAAACGCCATCGCCGGACACTTGGCTCGGTTGGTATAATCGGATGTCGTTGTTGGAATGGAAGGGAGCTTTGCGATGGTGCGTTTTTCAGGTCTGCCCGGCTTCTTGATCGCAATTCCGGGTGGCCCATGTCCTTCGGACATGGGGGAGACGATGACCAACGCCCGGGTTTGGTGGCCACGCGGTCGGCAAGACAGCACCAACAAAAACGGCCACGCCGTTCGCAACAGTCGTCGCCTCTTCGCGGGAACTGATATCGACAAGGCGCGTTGCTACCCGGAGGACGACCCGTACCTTCTCGAAAAGGCGAAATCGGTCGTCCACTACGAAGTCGTTCACCGAGCAACGCCGGATTACCACGCGCGGGGGTGACCAAAATGGCAACGATTGCGAAAACCGACCAACGCGGCATGTTCTTGCGGCTGCTTGACGAGGCGTATGACCATACGGCGTGGCACGGACCGAACCTCAAGAGCTCGGTTCGCGGGGTAGCGTCGGTCGAAGCGGATTGGCGACCGGGCAGCGGGCGCCGCAACATCGCGGAGATCGTGCTGCACTGCGCGTACTACAAATACGTCGTGCGTCGCCGGCTCACGGGATCGAAACGGGGGGGCTTCCCTTTGCGGGGGAGCGACTGGTTTGAAGTGCCGAACAGCCTGGCGCAGTCGCTTTGGCGCGAATACCTGTCAATATTGCAACACGAGCACGTCGAATTGCGTGCGGCGCTTCATGCCGTCCCTTCGTCATTGCTCGCGACTTCCCGCGTCAAAGACAACATCGTGGGCATCAGTTTCCACGACATCTATCACGCCGGGCAGATCCGCACGATCCGAGCGCTGCGGAAGCGTGGGCCATGAGACTCGGGCGGGCAATCGTCGATTGGCTGAACTGCCGGAGCACGTCGCGACGGCGACCGAATTGTAACTGCTCAGCGGCCGCGCGGCGCCATTGTTCGCATGAAACCACTGCTCAACGGAGTGAAGGGATCATTGCGATTGGCAGCAAACGCGATCGGCTGATGGTCCGACCGATCAATCGACGGCGGTTTGTAGCCCAAGCCGACCGCTGCTATCATCCCCTCGACTGTTCAACTACACGTTGCGCTCAACTGCTGACCTCAGCCGCGACAAGCTAACGTAACGGTGAGCGCGGAGTCGGCAAGAGCAGCGGGCAAGACGTGGGTATGGCGAGAGAATCGATGCGCAAAGTCGACATGTTGGATCTGGACGCGGAATATGGCCTCTTTGGCGACGAGGTGCGCGCCGCGGTTGATGGTGTATTCGAAAGCAAACGGTTCATCGGCGGACCGGCGATCGGGCAGCTCGAGAAGGAATTGGCCAAACGGGTCGGCACCGAACACGCCATCGCCGTGAGCAACGGAACCGACGCCGTTCTTTGCAGCCTCATGGCGCTCGGGATCGGCGCGGGCGACGAAGTCATCGTTCCAACGTTGACGTTCTTCGCGACGGCCGGTTGCGTTTCTCGGGTTGGGGCGAAGCCCGTATTCGTCGATATCGATCCGAAGACGTTCAACATGGATCCGGTCGCGGCCCTGGCTGCGGTCACGGATCGCACCCGCGCGATCATTCCCGTACACCTGTTCGGCCAATGTGCGGACATGGACGCGATCGGAGAGATCGCCGGGCAGCGTAAGCTCTTCGTCATCGAGGACGCCGCGCAGGCCCTCGGCGCGGAGTATCGGGGGCGGCGGGCGTGCTCGCTCTCTGACATCGCCTGTGTTTCGTTCTACCCGACGAAGAATCTCGGCGGTGCCGGCGAAGGGGGAATGATCTTCACCAGCGACGACAAACTCGCCGAGATCGCTCGAAGTCTTCGAAACCACGGCGAGTCGAGTCG
>JADFHG010000462.1 GCA_022567365.1 Planctomycetota bacterium
CCTGGCCAGCACCGAGTTCCTACTCGACGGACGCCGTCTTGAATGGTCCATGCTGCTGCTTCCGTCGCCGGAGACGCTTGCAGGCATGCGCCGAAGATTCCACACCGACGAGATGCAAGATGCCGCGCTCCACACAATCGCCGAGAACGGGGCCGATCAGGCGTCGCGCGCGGCGTCGAAGTGGCTGAAACGCGGGGTTCACATTACAACAGATGGATTCGCGCGGACTTCATTGGTCGACGCAATCCTTGCGTTCCGCGCATCCCAACCGATCGTAGGGATTCGCTTTCAGTTGACGGGGCGGTTTCAAGCGCACGCTTTGCTGGCCATTCCCGAAGCGGACGCCCCGAAGATCGTCGATCTCGTTCTCGGACAGCCGATTGGATCGACGACGAAGATCGATGAAATTGGCGAATCGTGTCTCAAAGAGACTGGAAACATCATTGTGGGAGGATTCGTCAATGCGTTGGCCGCCGCGCTCGGGTTCGGCATCATCCCCGGACCGCCTGATTTCAAAGTCGATCTGCCCGAGGCGGTCGTGAAGTCCGTCCTTGTCGGGCAACTCGGAACCGGTGACGAGGTGTTTCACGCGCGAACCGACTTCATCGTGGACGGGCAGTCCGTGGAGTGGTTCCTCTTGTTGTCGCCGACCGCTTCGTCGATACGAATGATCGAGAGCACGGTCAGCTAGTGAGTGGCGTTTAATGACGACAGCGATTGAGACAGCGAAGCCGCGCGATTCCGAAGGCAAGACTCCGACGTGTGGAACCGTCCATACGATCGGGATCGCCGCGATCAGGTGCGTTAGGGCGCCTGACAGGCTGCGAACCGTCCTCGGTTCGTGCATTGGGATCGTCCTTTACGATCTCCGCGCACGCATCGGGGCGATGGGACATGTGATTCTCCCGTCGTCCCTGGAAGGCGAGGGCGATCCGGGCAAGTTCGCCGACACGGCCGTGGACGCACTGCTCCGGGTGTTGCTTGCCGAGGGCGCGGAACGGAAACGAATATCGGCGAAAATCGCGGGCGGCGCCGCGATGTTCGGTATCGAATCGGCATCGGCACTAGGCGCGCGGAACGCGGATGCGGTTCGCATCCGCCTCGATCATCATGCGATCCCTTTGATGGGCAGCGCGATCGGAGGCGACAAGGGCCGGAGAATGATTCTGAATCCCGCCACGGGCGAGGTTTACGTCGATGTGATCGGGGAATCGACCTGCACGCTATGACGCAGTACGACCGGACGGTTTGAACGAGGAAAGACATATGAAAACTCGAGTGTTGATTGTCGACGACGCGGTCTTCATGAGAAAGATGATCCGCAACATCCTCACGGAAATCGGCTGTGAAGTCGTCGGAGAAGCCGAGAACGGCATCGAAGCGCGGGAGATGTATACCAAGCTGGCTCCCGACGTCGTGACCATGGACCTGGTGATGCCGAAAGAGGGAGGCATCGAGGCGCTCACTCAGATCCGCGAGGAGGATCCGAACGCGAAGATCATCGTGATCAGCGCGATCGACCAGCGTGAAACGCTCATGGAGGCGATCAAGGCCGGCGCCGTCGACTACATCGTCAAGCCGTTCGAAAAGGACCGCGTCTGCGGCGCGCTCGAGCGGGTCGTATCCGCCTGATGTCGTCACCCCTCACAATCGCTCGCATGCCAGCCCACGCGCAAGTCGCAGCGCGCTTCCATCCTCGGGGCATCGCCCACGACTTCCCGTGATTGCCGACACCGCTTGAACCGACGGCCGCCGCACCCTCCCCGGTTGCGCCGCGGTCTCGCCCGCCCCGCCGTGGCCCCCAAGTCAATCCGTATCCGATCCCGCACCGCCGCCCCCGCGACGCCTCGGCGCACGGCGCCCTTCGCCTACGTCTTTCTCGAACGTCGCTTTCCGCCGGAGCATGTGGTGGTAGTGCTGGGCGAAGCGGTGGGCTTCGTCGCGCATTTGTTGCAACAGCCGAAGTGCCGCGTTGTTGCGCGAAAGGCGGACCGGGGCGCTCTTGGCCTGGATGAAGACCTCCTCCTCGCGCTTCGCCAGCGCGATGACCATCGGCGGGCGAACGTTCATCTCCGACGTCGCCTCGAGCGCGGCGTGGAGCTGGCCCAATCCGCCGTCGATCAGAATCACATCGGGGTATAGCTCCTCGCCGTCGGCCGCATAGCGGTAGCGCCGCGTGACGACCTCACGGATGGCCGCGTAGTCGTCGATGCCTTCGACCGTCTTGATCTTGAACCGCCGATACCCATTCTTGAAAGGCTTGCCGTCGATGAAGCAGATGAGCGACCCGACCATCTCGGCCCCTTGGAGGTGGGCGATGTCGATGCACTCCATGCAGCGCGGCGGCGCGTCCAGGTTGAGCAGGCCCGCCAGCTTTTCGAGCCCCTCGCGCGGGTCGATGTAGAAGACCTCGGGCTGGACGTCCTCGCGGACGTCGCCGGTCAGCGCGAGCGATTCGATCGCCTTGATCCGATCGCGCAAGACGCCCGCGTCCTCGAAACGCAGCCCCTTCGCGGCCGACGCCATTTCCTTCTTCATCTGCCTGAGTACGACGCTCCGTTTGCTCGCGAGGAACTTTTTCAGACGGTCGACGTCCTTCTTGTAATCCTCCTTGCTGATGAGCGCCGCGCACGGCGCGGTACACTGATTGATCGCGTGCAGCAGGCAAGGTCTAAAGAAGCGGCGCGATTCGTCGTCCGCGCGGATGTCCAGCTCGCACGTGCGATACTTGAAGACCCTCTGGAGCGCGTTGACCGCGTCGCGCAAGCTGCTGGGCGACGCGAATGGTCCGTAGAGCTTGCTGCCCTTGAGGCGCGGCGTGCGGGTGACGAAAACGCCGGGGAAATCGTCGCCCGTGGTGATCTCGAGGTAGGGAAACGTCTTGTCGTCCTTGAGCATCGCGTTGTGTGGCGGCTGGATGTCCTTGACCAGGCGGGCCTCCTTGAGCAGGGCCTCGACCTCGGTGTCGCAATCGATGACGTCGATGTCCACGACCTTGTCGATCATCCGGCAGATGTCCGGCCCGCGGGTGTTGAGCAGGTCCGCGCCGGGCTGAAAATAGCTGCTGACGCGTGCGCGGAGATCCTTGGCCTTACCGACGTAGAGCACCCGCCCCTCGCGGTCCTTCATGAGGTAGACCCCGGGCGTCTTGGGAAACGTCGCGATGCGCTCGCGAATTGCGGTAAGGCGTTTTTCGTCCATCGGGTGGATTGTAGCTTGCGGATGGCGATGGGTCAGGCGGGGCCAAATCGGAACGGCGAAGCCAAATCGCGAGGGCGAGGCCAAGGTGGGATGGCGAGGCCAGATCGGGAGGGCGAGGCTCCCGCCGAGCCGGGCTGCGTTGCGACAGGACTATGTCGTTGATGAAACACTCGGAGACGCATCGCCGGCGTCGCCACCCGTTTCACGATTCCTGTGTTCCGCCCCGGGCGTCATCCCTCGTTGTTCTACACATCTCCGCCTCGGTTTTGGTAGATTGGGACG
>JADFHG010000463.1 GCA_022567365.1 Planctomycetota bacterium
CGTCGGTCTCACTTCGGCAAGATGGACGCGTACGCCCGCCACGGCCCCACGCCCTCGCCGTACTGAAATGCCATTGCCTTGGCGATCTGTGCAATATGGTTGAGATCATGCACGACCCACATCGCCAGCAGCGCCCCGAGTGTAACCGTGCCCAACTCCGGATGCGTGCCTCGGAGGGCGAGATCAGCATCCGTCGGAGCCATACCGCGAAGGACATCGATATTCCCTTCGCGCAGTGTTGCGAATACATCAAGCAGTTCGGCGATGGTCTTGCCCTTGCTCGCTTCGTACATCGCATAACGGTCAAAGGGGTCGAATGCACGCTTCTCGCCGTGTTCGAGTATGATGCGTGCGCGCGGGATCCAATCGGTCCGCTCACCGTGAATCAAATGACCCACAACGTCGAACGGACTGAACGTCGCCGGACCGTAGTTGCTTTTCACCCACGCTTCGCTCAGACCGCCCAACATCGATCGCAGAACATCCGGCGTGCTTTGAAGCACCTCGATGGCTTGTTCAAACTGATAGTTCATTGGGCGTTTTCTGTGGATGAAATACGGCATCAGCCTCGGGACGAATCGATTCGCCGGCAAGGATCGGGTGCCCACACCCCTGCCGATTCCGGCGCCCGAGCGGCCCAGCCCTGCGCGGATTTGGCGGACTGTTGAAGTATGCCTGGCAAGGACCGATAGCCCGCGCAAACACCGAAAACGGCGCTCGGCATGCCCAAACCATAGGCGCGCGCATGCTCGATATCCCACGCGCGCTCGATCGTCCGTGCATACGCTTTGCGCCGGCCGCCACGCGGGAGCGAACGACAAGTCACGAATGAAAACTCTCAAGCGCCGTGGTTCGGTTCCGCCGAACAGTCGCGGCGCAACTGTGATCCGCGGTCCTATTCCGGCAGCTCGACGCCCAACCACGGATCGTACGCGCCCGCACCGTTAAGCAAGTCGATGACGCGAAGTACGTCGCTCGCGTTGGTCGCCCCGCTCCGATCGGTGTCGGTCTGATATGATTCGAGTTCGATAACACCGTTGAGCGAATCGATGAGCGCCAAAACGTCGCTCGCATTGCTGACGGCGTCGTTGTTCACGTCGGCCGGAAGATAACCGATCCGGATATTCGTACCGTTGCATACGAGGCTGATCGTCGTCCACGCGCCGGGGTTGATCGGCGGGCTGAGGAACAAACCGACGTTCTCCGGGTGCAACTCCGAGTGGAACAGGTTCACGATGACCGGCAATTCGCCGTCGCCGCCTTCCTGGGTGATCACCAGGTCTTCGATATCGACCGTCGTCGCCGGGCCGGAGAACGTCAGCGCGATGATTGACCAACCCTGTGCGTTGCCTCCGTCGACGTCGAATGGTTGACGCGCGTCGATCGCACCGTTCGCGGGCGTGCTGTCGATGATCGAGAAGTCGCCCTCGCACTCGTCAGGCAGGTTGTTCTCGTTGCAGTCCATACTGCTGCCGTCGGCGAGGACGCACTCGTCCGGCACGCCGTCGGCGTCGCAGTCGGTTTCGACGCCGGTGCACTCATCCGGTACGCCGTTCTCGTTGCAATCATCGCTCAAACCGCCCGCGATGTCACAACCGTCCGCGATGCCGTTTTCGTTACAGTCGGCCTCACACTCGTCGGGTATGCCGTTGAGGTTGCAGTCGTCGCTGCCCCCACCGTCGATGTCGTCCGCGTCGTCGACGCCGTTGCCGTTGCAATCAGCCAGCGCCGCATAGGCGTCGATCACGCCCCCGGTCAAGACCTTTCCCAGAAGTGCGGGCACCGGTCTTACCGAATCGAGGATCCGCGCCCGCACCTCTTGCCACGTAAGCGACGGATACCGCGACGTGACGAGGGCGACGAGCCCCACGACGTGCGGGCAAGCCATCGACGTACCACTGGCGTAGGTGTACCCGCCGGGCCACGACGTACTATAGGTGTTCACACCCGGCGCTCCGACGTCCACCGTCGTCGGACCCCAACTTGAAAATCCCGCGAGCTGGTCCTGGTTGTTCATTGCGGCCACGGAAATAACGTTCAACAGATCGTACGTCGCCGGGTAAATCGGGC
Organism: Planctomycetota bacterium; assembly: GCA_022567365.1. Classification (GTDB taxonomy): domain Bacteria; phylum Planctomycetota; class Phycisphaerae; order UBA1845; family UBA1845; genus JADFHG01. Next base: position 2,071 of record JADFHG010000463.1, read on the forward strand.
TTTGGTCGTTGTTCCAGCCGTTGTTCCCGGCGGCCGCCACGAAGAGGTGTCCCACGGACTGCGCCGCCTCGATCAGATCGTACAGACCCTGGCAAAACCCGCCGATGCTGTAACTGTTGTTCGAGACGCGAATCTCCTCTTCGATGACGTAGTCCATCGCGCCCATGGCGTTCGAGCAAAAGTTGTTGTTGCCGGGTATCGCGCTGCCGATCTTCAGCGCGACGAGATCGCATTGCCAGTTGACCCCCGCCACGCCGATGCCGTTGTTGCCGACGGCGCCGATCGTGCCGGCCACGTGCGTCCCGTGAAAGAAATAATCCATCGGATCGCCGTCGTTGTCGGCCATGTCATAACCATGTATGTCGTCGATGTACCCGTTGCCGTCGTCGTCGAAACCATTGCCCGGAATTTCGCCCGGATTCGTCCAAAAGTTGCCGGCGAGATCGACATGATCGTACTTCGTGCCCGAATCGATGACGGCGATCTTGAAACTCGGATCCCCCGTCCACGAGTCCCAAGCCGCGACCGCGTTGATGTCCGCGCCGGGAACTCCGGGGACCCCGAGAATCGTCTGGCCGATGTTGTGCATCCCCCAGAGCACCCCGAAGCTCGAATCGTTGGGCACGTCCAGAAACTCGATCGGCCAATCCGGTTCCGCGTACATCACGCCGGGATCCGCTTGGTAGGCCGCGATCGCCGCGTTGACGTCCGGAACCTCCACCAATCGGAGTCCCGCGACGTGGCGAAACACCTTCAGAACCTGCGTGACACCGGCCGCCTGCATTTTCGCCGCCACGATCGACGGCTCGAAACGCACGATAACGCGATTCGGATGGTGAATCGGCGCCGGATTCACCGCGGCCACTTGCGCGGAAGCGCGCTGAACGGCTTCGCCCAACACGCCCAGACCCGAGACCAAAGCAATGACGACACAGCGCGAACAAATACGACGACAATGCATGTGCAAGACTCCAATCCCGGTTTGGTAACCCCAGAAACCCCCAGCTCAACCCTGTTGCCACAATGGCAACCGCTCCAGGATACCCAATTCGACCGCCGGAGTAAACGCCCGCCGATCGGAAAGGCCCAAGAACACCGACAGACGCCCCGCGCGGCCCGAACCCGGACAATTCCGGCCCGAGCAGCACATGAGGGTCACGAAGGTACACGGGGTCATAAGGGTACACAGCTCATTGCCGCCATCGCGATAGGTTATCGCCCCCGCCGCCGGCACCGCCCCTACCCCCAACGGGGCAGCCATGTTATCGCGCTGGCCATCCGAACCGCGACGGCGCTCAGCGGGAGCTTCGCCCTCCCAATCTTCCTGACACCTTTTACGGCCGCAGAGAAGAGGTCCGCACAGCGGACCCTACGGCCTGCGGGGTAGTCGAGAGAGTAGAGGACGATGT
>JADFHG010000464.1 GCA_022567365.1 Planctomycetota bacterium
CGTTGGCGTGGCCCACGATTGCCGCGCCGGCTTTGGTGCCCAGTCCGTGTACGATGTTGAGCACGCCTCTGGGAAGGCCCGCCTTGATGCACAGCTCGGCCAGCATCATCGCGGTCATCGGGGTGACCTCGGAGGGCTTTGCGACAACGGTGTTGCCGGTCGCGAGGGCCGGTGCGATCTTCCAAGTGAACACGTAAAGCGGCAGGTTCCACGGCGAGATGATCCCGGCGACGCCGCGCGGCTTGCGGAGCGTGTAGTTGATCGCGACGCTGTCGGTCGCGTACGATTCGCTGCGCGTGTGCAGGATCGCCGTCGCGAAGAATCGAAGGTTTGCCACCGCGCGGGGGATGTCGAGCGTCCGCGCGAGCTTCAGCGGTTTGCCGTTGTCGATGCACTCGGCGCGTGCGAAACGATCGAGGTCGGCTTCGAGCAGGTCGGCAATTGCGAGCATGATCCTGCAGCGCGCATCCGCCGGGGTGTTCGACCATTCCTCGAACGCCCCCGAGGCCGCCGCTACCGCGCGTTCAACGTCGCGCTCGTCGCTGTCGGGCACGAGTGAGTAGACGCACCCCGTCGAAGGATCGACATTGTCGAGGTATTCGCCCGACGCCGGCTCGCACAGCTCACCCGCGATGTAGTTTCTGATCCGTTGCATGGTTCGCTGCGTGCTCCCTCGCCGCACGATGGGTCGTTCGACTTCCTTCGCGCGGACATGTCGTATTCGATCAAACGTCGTCGTGATTCGCGGCATCGCGCGGGTGTTGCCCGGGCGGGGCTTTTCCGAAGATCGCACGCGCGTTGGTGTATTAGTTCAGAATCCAGCGTGCTTTTCCTGATCCGAACCGCGCCCGTCAGGAAGCGGCGGAACCGATTCACGCTTCGCCCCTCCCTCACGGTCGGGGTTCGGATGACAGGCCATCTGCTCGGATCATCACACTATCACGACGATCAAGGACGTGTAGTACCGGTCCTGCCAAGCCAGCTTGTTGGCAGCCCGGGCCTACACCGGCAAGATGCCGGTGCCACACCCGTTCATATCACTTCCGCCGGTGCCACTTCGTCCGTGCCGCACCCATCCGTACGACGCGAGGCTCCGAAACGGCTCGGCAGGAGCCTCGCCCTCCCCGGGCCTCACCCTCCCGTTGAACCCGCAATTTCAACCGGTGCAACTAGGCGGCTAACCCGCGGCCGTTCGTCCGCCGTCCACCGGCAGGTTCACGCCGGTCACGTACGACGCGGCGGGCGATGCCAGAAAGGCCACCACCGCGCCGATCTCCTCCGGCTTGCCGAGGCGACCCGCCGGTGTCACGGCGAGCCAACCACTTTCCACCTCTTTTTCGGTGATCCCATCGCGCTCGGCCTTTTTCTTTCTGAGCGCTCCGAGTCGGACCGTGTCGGTATAGCCCGGCAGCACGTTGTTCACCGTAATGCCGAACGGTGCCAGTTCGCACGCCATCGTCCGTGCCCAATTCGCGACGGCCGCCCTTGTCGTGTTGGACACGCCAAGCCCGCGGATCGGGAGGAACACCGACGTCGATATGATGTTGATGATGCGTCCGAAGCCGGCCTGCTTCATACCGGGCAGGAGCGCCTGAGTCAGCAAATGGTTGCAAATCACGTGTCTCTTGATCGCGGTGAGAAAGGCGTCCGCATCGGCATCGACGATCGGTCCGGATGGTGGGCCGCCGGTATTGTTGACGAGAATGTCAAATCCGCCCTTTTTGTCAATGGCGGTCCGCACGGCGGCTTGCAGCGCCGTGGGGTCGTCGAAGTCGGCGCAGATGAAACCATGGTTCTGCCCGTGTTCACAAGGTAGCTCGCGGCTCACGGACGCGAGCGATTCCTCGTTTCGGGCGGCCAAGGTGACGGTGGCGCCGGACCGCGCAATCTGCAGCGCGCAGCCGCGCCCGATGCCCTGTGTGCTCCCGCACACCAACGCCCGTTTGCCTTTGAGGTCGATTAGCATTGCTCGTGCGATTCTCCTTTTCCCACAACCGTGAAGGACGAACGAATTCGCGCCGCGTCGGCGGCGCGAATCGGGCAGGGTCTCCCGGATCGATCGACTCGCCTGCGGTCGCGGCGTGCGAACGGCCCGAGGCAGCCAGCCGCCGAGGACAATAGACAATCAACTCTCACAACCGCTTTGAAACATTGCCGCCGGCATGCCTCACGTTCGGGCCGTTGTCGACCGCTCGCCGCGACGCCGAGAGTCTACACGTTGGAGGCCGGAACACCATGGTGGCGACATGACCGTACGCCATCGTGCAACGCCCTCGGGTCTTGCGGCACCGCGCGGAACCGAGCCGCATCCTTTAGGTTGCGCGATCCTGCGGTGCTGCCAAATCCAGCGAAGGTCAAGTCCTCTTCGCGCTCGGAAGACCGCGCGGGCTGAAGCCCGCGGCTCGGTTGTGGCGCGGTGTCGCGCACGGTCATCCAAATCCCGGAACAAACCACGCGAATCGACCGTCCAAGCGGGAGTTTCCACCGCTCGGCGCGGTGATTGGGGGCGGGTATTCGGACCCCGATGGATCGTCGGCCGCGTCGGTCCCAGCGACACCTGGAGTTCTTGCGGGCCGCACCCAGAGTGGATCATCACCGTCGGGTGAGACGAAGAAACGCGCCGAAGGGCGTCGGGCCGAGTTTGGCCGCCACCCCGATCGGAGTGTCTCGTGCGCGTGGCGCGATGCCCCTTGGGAAAGCGGACACGGCGCGATTACCGGGACCGGCTCTTGGGAATCACAAGGCAGTTTCTCGGCAATTATCTACACCATCGCCAAACCGTTGACGATGAGCGGATATCGACGGCGACGAGTCGGACCGGCGGGTCCGCGCCGCCCTCATCAGGTGCGTCAATTGCCTTGAACCCGTTGCGGAGGTTCGGGCCGCGTTACGGGAACCAGGTCAACGGAGATTCTCAATGAAAGCGACACTCATGCAATGGACACGTGTTCTAGGCAGAGCACTAAGTTTGGGCGCGATGGCGGCGTTTGTCGGTTGCGGCAACACCGGAACGATAGGCACGGACGGGACCGGCACGGACCCCGACGCAACGACGGACGGTAGCGAAACGCTGCGGGTCAGCTTCGATGCCGAAGGCGGCAATTTCGCAACCGCTACCGACGAGGATGGTAACGAGTACGCGTTTCGTGCACGGGATGGCGCGGACGGCGAAACCATCATCACCGAAGCCAACATCCAGACCACCGACGGCACCACGCTGAAGGCGTCGTTGGACTCCGAAGGGCGACCGGTAAACCTCCGCCTGTCGGACAACACTGCGGCGGACCTCGTGTACGACGGTGACACGGTGGACGTCCGTCTGACCGACGCGGACGGTTCGGTCATCGACGCGGAGTCGGGCGTCAACTACGAACTCGCGAGCCCCCGCGTCCGCGCCCGCCGAGCCGCAAACGCGAACCCCGCGATGCGCGAAGGCGAATCGGTCGACGTACAGGCGCTGCGCGAAGGTCTCGAA
>JADFHG010000465.1 GCA_022567365.1 Planctomycetota bacterium
GCTGGATCGTCGCCGTATCACCTTCGACCGTGACGCTCGTCACCGTCGGCGGATCGCCGTCGGCCGTGTGCGTCACCGTGAAGTCGTCCGCGGTCAGACCGCTCGGGTCGCCCGTAAAGGTAATTTCGAGCGAGTCCCAACCGGCGGTGTTGCCGCCGTCCGGATCCGACGGCTGACGCGCGTCGCGGGCGTTGTTCGGCGGGTCGCTTGAAACGATCTCCGGTACCTCGTCGCTGGGACAGAGGAAATGCGAGACCGCGAAATCATCGACACCGGCCTCGGTAATCGAGTTGTTCGGGTTGTCGCTCGCGCGGAACCGGACCATGACGTCGGCCGTAGGCTCGACGAAATCGCCGACGGCGAACGAATGCGTATTCCAATTCGACCCGGCGCTATCGAACTCCTCCACCAGCGTCCACGTGTCGCCGCCGTCGTTCGAGATAAAGATCTGCATCACGTCGGGCTCGCCGCCCGTGCTCACGAACCACACGGCATAGCCCACGGTCGCATCCACACCGGTGACGTCGAAGGCGGGGGTAATCAAGTCCGTGGGACCGAAGTCGATGTCGTTAAAGAGGGCACTGCCGCCCGGCGGGCCGTTCTCGGTCACGAACGCCATCACACCGTCTTCGCTCGCGTCCTCGCCGGGGGCGATCGTCTGACCGCCGAGATCGGTCTCGTTCGGTATCGCCTGCTCCCATTCTCCGGAGGTCAGCGACGCGTCGCTCTCGATCGTCCAACCGGACACGTCGGCCTCGATGTCGTCGGCGAAGACGAACGCGATGCCGCTGTGGGCGATGGCCGCGAAGGCCTCGTCGGGGGCATTGCGCGGATCGGAATAGGTCTCGCCGTCGGACAGCTCGCCGGTGATATAAAACGCCACGTCGGTCAGGCATTCCTGCCCGGGGATCGTCGCCTCATAGGTGTTGACCCCGGTCGAGGTCATCGCCGTCGTCTCGAACGGCCCGCCGTTGAGGGAAACGTGGATGTCGCCGCTGTCGGGTACGACCTCGAACTCCTCGCCGATCAGCAGGAACTCGACCGCGAACGTCACGTCCTCGCCCGGCGGCAGCACCTCGGGAAGACCGTCCGGGTAAATGAACTCGATCCCGACGGGGTTGGAGATCTCCAGCGCTTGAAAAGCGTTGATTCGGCCCCATCCGAAGAAGGGATCCCAGCCGGGCGCACCAAGGTCGTCCACCGAGTTGACCAGCGCGTCCCACACTTCCTGGTTGGTCATCGATGGGGCATAGGACATGATCAGCGCGGCAAGCCCGCTGACGTGCGGTGCCGCCATCGACGTGCCGCTCTTGAACTCGTATGGGTCGTCGGGAGGAGTGGAAATCGACCAGACGTTGTCGCCGGGCGCCGAGAGATCGACCTCGGGACCCCAGTTCGAGAAACCGGCGATCGTGTCGTCGTCGGTCGTCGCTCCGACGCCCATGCACTTCTCGAACTTCGCCGGCCAAGCGACGTTGTTGCCGTGGCCGTTGCCCGTGGCGGCGATCAACAGCACGCCTTCGTCCCAAGCAAAGTTGACGCCGTCCTCGAAGAATTGGACGAAGTTGTAGTATTGAAGGCTCATGGTGCAGATGTTGGCGCCGTGCTCCGCCGCCCAGATGATCCCGTTGGCGCACTGCACTTCGGTGCCGCCGCAAGCAAACGGTTCTCCCAACACACGTACGGGCATGATGAGCGCGCCCCAGGTGACCCCGGCCACCCCAATGCCGTTGTTGCCGGTCGCCGCCACCGTCCCCGACACGTGCGTACCGTGCGGGCAGGAATCGGTCGTGGGACCGCCGGCTTCGTTCGTGTTCGTGCCTTCGATGAGCCGGTCGCCAAGTTCGACGTGCGGGCTAACCCCGCTGTCCACCACCGCGACGGTAACGGTTCCAAAGTCGCCCGTATGCAGATCCCAAGCTTCGGGGGCGTCGATGTCCGCGTCGGGAACACCGCCGGTTTGACCCGTATTGTGCATGCCGTAGAGCAGGTTGAAGTCGGTATCATTCGGAATGAGCGCGACCCCGCCAATCCCGTCAACATTCGCCGACTCCACGTCATCCTTCAGCGCCGCGAATTCCGCTGCCATGGTCGGCGTGTCGCTGCCGATGGGCACGGCGAGCAAATAGGATCGGTCGAGTCCGTACTGGGCCGCAAGGGCCTTATTCACAAACTCGTACGGATAGACGGGTTCGATCGAAAGCACGTCCCACTTGGTGCGCAAGGCCTCGAATGCCGGGCTCAACACAGCGCCGGCCGGGTTTTGCAAGTTCTGATGGAGTTTGACGACGATATGGTATGAGGCGTAGCCGCCATACACGTCCGGACCCCAAACGGGCTCGCGGAACTGCGGTTCGCCACCGACAACCACGTCACCACCGACCACCCATCCCGGCAGCGCGAAAATGCCTACAGCCGCCACGGCCACCGTTCTACCCGCCGCCGCCCACCATCGTTGCGATCTCAACATATTGAAACTCCCCTTGCTCCAGGCTGATCGACGTACGTGCCGACCGCGCCGCGCAGACGTCGGTTCCGACACGAATTATTGCTATGAGTTCGCGCGCCGCCAAATGGTGATTGCCATTGCGCACCAATCAGCGCGCCGCGCCTACGTGCGCCTAATCGAGCGCACGCCCAGCACGCGGCCACGCGAGAGTGCGCCGTCGATCTCGGGCGAAGATGTCCGGGCGATTGCAAGCTACTGCCGCGACCGTACGACCCCGCGATCCGGCCAACTCGCATCGACGACTTTCGACGACGATTCCCGACGGCGCGATTACATCCATCCGGTGAGGCACCCCCCTGATGGCAAGCCAAACCACCATATTATGCTACTGGGATGCCCGATCCGAGTCAACCGTGGGCGGCGACCGGCGTCCTCGTGCGGTGCGCTGTCCGGTATTCGACGTACCTCCGTGGCATACTCGCCCCCGACCATTCGATCAATGCGTCCAAGCGGACCGATTGCATTGTCACGGTAACTCTTGTGGCGCGGATGCCAGCCGGCATGCGGCGACTTCCCGTCGAACAATCGGCCAGCGCCAGGGTGGCGGGCTCTGGCAAAAATAGGTGACTGTCCCCGGTTCCCCCCATTTTGTTACGAACCCTTAGCCCTTTGTTTCATACCAGATCGAAATCACTATCTTCGGCTGTTCCAGAAACCCTGCAGAGGAAGACTGCTTGATGTCGGTGATTCTTATTCCGGGATTGGCTTCAAGCCAGGTACTAATCTCCTGTTCAAGGTGCAACAAAGCCTGCGACCACGACTTCCCGCGAGTACTAAACTTCCTTTGTGTGGCAAATACCTTCACTATCATGATGACTCCTTTTGTACTTCAATTGCTCAGACCCCAACGAAGAGCGATGAAGAAACCGGGAAAACCGGGTAAACCGGGGACAGTCAACTTTTTCTCTGCCTTCCTGCTCTCCTTGGCGTTGCCCTTTGGGGCGG
>JADFHG010000466.1 GCA_022567365.1 Planctomycetota bacterium
TCGCCTCGGTCAGCATTCGCGCACGCTCCCCCTTCCCGTCGTTTCACCAGATATCGATTTCCAGTTCGAGCTCGGTTCCATACTCGGCCCGTACACGCTTGGCGATCATCCCGGCCAGGCGCTCGACGTCGGAAGCCTTGGCGCTCGGGTCCGCGCAGATGAAATTCGCGTGGCGCTGCGACACGACCGCCCCGCCGCAGCGCGATCCCTTCAGCCCTGCCGCGTCGATCAGCGCCCCCGCCGACGCCCCGGGCGGATTCTTGAACACACACCCCGCGCTCCGTTCCGAAATCGGCTGCGAGGCGGTCTTGGCGGCGAAAATCTCCTCAAAGCGGCGTCGGGTCTCGGCCCGATCCGAACGACGAAGCCGCAAATCGGCCGACAACACGACGCGGTCACCGATCGCGCTAATGCGATAGCCGAACGCAAGCCGATCCTTTGACCAGGTCTCGATGACACCGTTCGCATCGAGCAGACGACATCGCTCGACGACGTCACCGATACAGCCGAACTGACCACCGGCGTTCATGCGGACCGCGCCGCCGATGGTGCCGGGTATCCCCGCCATGCACTCGAGCCCGGAAAGACCGTCATGGCTGAGTCGCTTGGCAAGACGCATCAGGTCAACGCCCGCACCGACCCGAACGCGCTCGCCGTTTACCTCGGTGCGCTGAAACGCGGGCGTATCGAGACGAACGACCACCCCGTTGAACCCGTTGTCGCGCACTAGAACGTTCGCACCGCGCCCCAGGATCTTTAGATCGACGCCCTGTTCCGAGGCGCGGCGGACGAGTCGTTCCAATTCGCTTTCGTTGTCGGGGCGAGACAGATACCGCGCCCGGCCGCCGATGCGATACCACGTCAGATCGCCGAGCGGCACGTCGCGCTCAATTGGATTCGCAAAACCGCTCAACCAGTCCATCGGCCACCTTCCATACGTCGCCAGCACCCATGACCAACACCAAGTCGCCTTGATTCACACGAGTTGCGACGTGTTCCGTCACCGCATGAAGCGAGGGCACATACGCCGCCGACCCACCGGCTGCCCGAATGCGTGAGACCAATTCCGCGGGAGAACCCGTCTCGCACGAATCTGCCTCGCCTGTTCCGCCGTCCGCCTCCACCGCGTTCGCATCGGCACCGACAACATCGCGCGCACCGTACACATCGGGAACCACGACCTGATCGGCCGAGGTCAACGCGACGGCGAACTCTTGAAGAAAAGCCTTCATGCGTGAGACCTGATGCGGTTGAAAAACGACCCACATCCGTTTGGGTCCGTAGTGATCGCGGGCGGCCTGGATCGTCACGCGGATCTCCGTCGGGTGGTGTGCGTAGTCGTCCAGCACCGTAATCCCGTCGAAGATCCCGCGGTACACCAACCGCCGTCCGACACCCTCAAACGTGCGAACGGCCTCGGCGATGGATTCCGCGTCGGCCCCGGCATCATGCGTCAGGGCAATCGCCGCCAAGGCATTGGAGACGTTGTGCAAGCCGGGAATCGAGAGTCGCGTTGCGAGGATCGGCTGGTCGCGGAAGGTCACATCGAACCCATAGCGCCCGAGGTCCGCAGTCAGGTTGCTTGCCCGCCAATCGGCCGATTCCTCGAAGCCGAACGTCTGCAACTCGGCCTCGCCGGTCCGCGCGGCCTTCACCGCCCAGTCGTCCGCGTCGTTGCACACGATCAGCCCGCCCGGGGTGACGCGCTTGGCGAATTCGGCGAAGGCGGTCAACAGGTCGTCGACCGTGGGGAAGCAGTCCACGTGGTCCAATTCGATGTTCAAGATGGCCGCGCTCGACGGCGTAAACTGATGAAACGACCGATCGTACTCACACGCTTCAACGACGAAACTGCGGCCGGTGCCGAGCGCCGCGTTGCCGCCGAGCTGCTTCGAGGAGGCACCGAACACGAACGACGGATCAAGACCCGCAACGCGCAGGATATGGGCGCACATGGCGCTCGTCGTACTCTTGCCATGGGTGCCGGCCACCGCCATCGTCGCGCGCCGCCGCGTCAACATCCCAAGGACGACGGCGTATTTGGCCGCGCGGATGCCCCGTCGCCTCGCGCTCGCCAGTTCGGGATTGTCCGGTGGGATCGCCGCGCTATAGACGACCAGGTCGGTCAAAGGGTCGAGCAGGTCCGCCCGGTGGCCGATCTCGATACGAGCGCCGCCTTCGACCAATCGCCCCATGTCCGCGAACGCAGTCCGGTCGGAACCGCTCACGCGGGCGCCCAACTCGAGCAGCACCGCCGCCAAACCGCACATACCGGTCCCGCCGATCCCGATCATGTGAACCCGCAGATCGGCGAATTCCGTCCGGCGCCGCCATTCGCCGGGTACAACGCGTTCGAACTCCGTTTCCATACCCACCGCGATCCCTCGCTCTCGTTGTTGAATCTACCGCCGCACTCGATCCGCCTGCCGATGCCACACCCGCCGGCTCTATTCACTCCGCGGACTGCCAAGGCCACTGAGTTGACGGCGCCAGTGTTGTGCTCGGCGCTCCTTATCGATCTAGCGCTGTGGCACTAAACAAGATCGGGCAGGGCGGTCGAAACGCTGCACGCTTTCCGGAACTTTCGCGCGACCGCCCGTTCGATCAAACCGATTGCCTCATCCGCGACCGCGGAGGCCGCATGCACGTGCCCCATTTCCCGCGCGGCGTCGGCCATCTCGCAGCGCACATCATGCGCCTCCATCAACTCCGCCAGTAGCGGACGCAGGGCCTCGGCGTTGCCCCGCGGATCCACCACGTCGCGAACCACACGGGCCGCGAATTCCCGCTCCAAACACTGGGCATTCGCCAATTGGTGCATGGTCCGGTCGAAGGGATACGGCATCAGCACCGACGCCCGACCGACGGCCGTAATCTCCGCGAGTGTGGAGGCCCCCGCCCGAGACAGGACCAGATCGGCGGCCGCCAACGCATCCGACATGTGCTCGGTGAACGAAACCACAGCCGATGGAATCGCGCGCGCCTCGTATGCGCATCGAACCGTTGCGAAGTCGGCGTCACCGGTCACGTGAATGATCTGCCAATTCTCGCGGGTCTCCAGGAAATCAAGAAGCTCGATCACGGCCATGTTGACCGTCCGCGCCCCCTGCGATCCCCCGTTGACGAGCAGTGTTCGCCGATCGGTGGAAAGGCCGAACCGCCGAATGGCTGCAGATCGGTCCGGGTTGTCGAAACTCGGTCGGACCGGGCATCCGGTCACACGTGTGACCGCACGCGAGAAGCACGCCTTCGTCCGCTCCCATTGCACACAGACGACATCCGCACGCCGAGCGAGCAGGCGATTCGCACGTCCGGGCGCCGCGTCAGGGTTGAACAGGAGCGTGGGCACGCCAACACCGCAAGCCGCCCATACCGGAGGAATCGATGCGTAGCCGCCAGTGCCGATGACACAAATCGGAGGGTCGGCGCGGAACCGCGCCCGGC
>JADFHG010000467.1 GCA_022567365.1 Planctomycetota bacterium
ACGGTCGAAATCGCTTTAGCCGCAGGGCGTTGCACAATCGGGGCTGCCCGCGAAGCCCGAGAGCACACCGATGGCGTCATCCATGTCGACGGTTCCGTCTCCACCGCACGGTCCGACGTCGGCTCGGGGAAAGTCCACGGGCCACTCATCTCCCACGGCTATCGCGTCGAGGATGTAGAGGATGTCGTCGATATCTACGCCGCGATCCTGGTTCACATCGCCGTACACGAATACCGCCGTGCCTCCGGAAAGGCACGTCACCAGACCGCTGCGACCGCCCACGATCATTTCCCAGGAACCGTCTCCGGTGATGTCCGGGATAGAGGCGATGGCGTCGACGGGCGTGCCGTAATTCGTCGCGTCCAGGATCGATCCGTCCGTTCCGTCAAGGAAGTAGGCATAGTTGCTGCTGAATAGCGTTCCGACGACGACGTCGTTGATGCCGTCACCGGTCACGTCCGCGATTCCGGCAACCGCCGCGGACTTGTCCGCGAGCGGCGTGTTCCAAACATTGCCGCCCGATTGCCCATCGATGATCCCGGCCGATGTGCCGAAGTGCGCCGGGATGACATCGGGATGTCCGTCGCCGTTGACGTCCTCCAACAACTGGAACCCGATGATCGTGCCGTACCCGCCGCCGGAATAAACCTGAGCCCCGCTCGTGGCATCCAGCCCGTAAATACCCCCGCTGAAATCGCCGGCGACCACATCGCCGACACCGTCTCCGGTGATGTCATCGATTTGTGCCAGCGCCCACACGGACGATCCGCCCGTGACGAAGGTCCACTCGATGGAACCGCTCGCGCCGTTAATTCCGTAGATCCGTCCCTGCGTCTCGTGCTCGTTGGATGCCCCGGCGACCGCGTCCGGTAGTCCGTCTCCCGTGAAGTCATCGACACCGATGACCGCGAACCCCGGACCGCCGAGGGGCGTCTCCCAGATGGACACGCCGGTGAGTCCGTCAAGGCAGTACACGCGTTTGGGGCCGGTGTCGGTGGAATCGTCGCCGGTCACCGCGAGAACGTCCGCGACGCCGTCGTCGTTGTAGTCTCGGCTGCAGTCGACCTGATAGACCCAGCCACCGTTGCCGTATTCGTGCGTGTCGTGCGTCCAGATCGTCTGTCCCGTTTTGCCGGATATGGCCCTGATCAACCGTGCCCCCCAGGCGGCGCCGACAACGACGTCATGGTAACCGTCGCCGTCGATATCCTGGCGGACCCGCAGCGCCTTTTGGGAGTAGATCGATCCGCTGAATATCTCGTGCTCCCATAAAATGTCTCCGGTGCCGTCGGCATTCCCGTTGAAGCACCGTACGAAGTCATCCTCGGAGCAGACGATCACGTCGGCGATTCCGTCGCCGCTGACGTCTGGAATGCTTGCGATCGCCTTGGGGCTGTTGTCGAAGTCCGTATTGATGAAGTAGGACCATAGGGCCTGTCCCATAGGATGATCCGTGCAGACCCCGGTTCCACTAACGGCGACCGTCGCCGGACTCTGATCTTTGTCGTTGCTATATATGGAAACCGTCGCCGCGTAGGAGATCGCGAGGTCGGGATGAAACCAAATACCGACGTCGACCGACGCCAGCGTGGCGAGGTCGATCGGAAACGATACTGACTCGTCCAAGTGGAAACGAGGGCTGTCGATGTCGATACCGTCAATCGTCAACATCTCGCTGCCGTGATTGCGGATCTCGATAAACCAACGCGTTCGTGCGTCCATGCGCACCGATCCGAAGTCGTGCGCGTCGGCGAGGACGTCGATGGACGGTCCGAGGTAGACCCCGTGGCCGACAAGCTCGATCTCCTCCTCGGGGTGGATCGGGTCGTTCGATACGACGGTGGCCGTCGCGTCGAGTGGGCCGAATCCGCTCGGCGCGAACACCACGGTCAGTTCGTCGCTGCCTTGCGGGGGAATCGTCATGGGGTAGTCGTTGGGACTGGTTAGACCCTGCGGCGGGCTGAAGACCACGCCGGTGATGTCGAGGTCCGCGGTTCCGGAGTTCTGCACAAGCGTGTTCCACTGGGCGGAACTGCCGATCGCGATCGGGCCGAAATCGTGGCTGGCCACGGGAATGTTGATTTGCGGAGTGCCGCCGCCCTCGAGGTCGACTTTGTAAAGGAAGTCCTGGCCAAACCCATCGCCGTTGTCGCAGTACCAGAGGAACTGCCCATCCCAGACGATCCCCGCCGGGTCAACGCCCTCCGACGCATGGCTTTCCAGCACGCCGCCCGTCGCCGGATCGATTTTGTACAGCGCGTCGCCCCAATAGTCGGCCATCCAGAGGGCGCCGTCCGCCATACAGAGATCCCACGGTTGGTTGTCGGGCGCGGTAAACTCCTCGAGGATGGTCCCGCTTGTGTCCACCTTGTACAGCGTGGCGGGGTCGGGGTAGTACGCCGCGACCCAATAATCACCGCCGTCGTAAGCGATGCCCGACATGTAATGCGCGGGCAGATCAAACTGCGCAAGCAGATTCCCATCCATGTCCAATTGCATGGCGACGGCCGGCGTGGTGGAGCTTCCGGGATGATCGGTGGTCCAGAGCGTCTTCCCGTCGTGCGTCAGACCGAATGCGTCCTCCTGCGGACCGTTGAACACGAGCGCGTACACCCCGGTATCGGGGTTGATCGCGTATACCTCGTCGCCGTTGCTGCCGTAGATGCCGAAGTACAGATACGTGCCGTCATAGGCCAACCCGGACGCCCCCTCCGGTATGGCGTACGTCGCGACGATCGTCCACTGCGTGCCTGCGGGCGAACCGCCTCCGGAAGCTTGCCGCAACGTGGACTCGCCCGCGACCGCTACGGTCACGAGAACGGTCGTAAGCACGGCCGCCAAGCAGCGCATCAACATCGCGAAATCAACAGGATTACGTTTGGTCATTTTCCCACCCCGTTCAGAACAGCAGCCTATGATCGCCGGGATACGCCGCGGCACGAGCGAGCACGTCGAATGCCACGGTCCGTCATCCGGCTGTCGGTCGAAGAACCGGCAGCACCCGGTCGCGGCCGTCAAGCGCCGAAGACGCCAGTCAACGGCACCGCCACCGGACAACCGGCCTGCCGGCGGCCAACCCGCCTGTCATCGGCCGACCTGCTTGCCGGCGGGTTCTTCATCGATGCCGACAACCTTGAACCGCCATCTTAGGCGAACATGCCCGGCGACTCAAGCGGAACCCGCCGTTCGCAGTGCAAGTCGCGTGCCATCAGCCCTTGCCAGCCTTCAGCTTTCAGCTGATAGCTGATCGCTGACAGCTGACGGCTGCTAAGGGCTGACGACTCGCTGCCGTGTCCTAGGCCTTTGACTCTCTCCACGCCTCGCGCCCGCGCTCTCCCCACTTGCACAGCCCGGGATACATGAGCATGGTGAGGCCTTCCTTGCGGGCGTGGTGACACGCGGGCATCACCGCCCACGCATCGGCCTTCGCGTCCA
>JADFHG010000468.1 GCA_022567365.1 Planctomycetota bacterium
CCATGACATTGCATCAGACCTTCTGGCTCGTGGTGTCAAGTCGGACATCATTGGTCAGAAGTTGTTTGAGGAGGCCGCTCCAGACACACTGACCGCAGAGGAGTATTCCGAGCGGATAACTCAAGACCTCGCGGATGGAATAGCTCGGTATCTCGACGCCGCAGGCTTGGGAGACCAGTATTGGTGTCGGCTTGGAACGTCGCGATCTCCATTTGACGTTCTCGTGAGCACGCTCAGCGAAGATGTTGATCGGGCATTGCAAGCGTTCGCGGACATGCACGCCACACGCCGCCTGACTCAGGTGTCCCCCGGTAGACCTTCCGAACTGGTGAGTCGAGCTCCCATTGGGTTTGAGCGCGCCGCAGATCAGGCAAATGAGCTTTCCCGCATAGTGTTTCATTCTGGCAATGGGTTTCTTCAAGACGAAGACGTCCTCGACACCTGGTTCAGCTCCGCACTCTGGCCGTTCAGCACGCTCGGTTGGCCCGAGGAGACCGACCATCTCAAGCAGTATTACCCCGGCGCGGTCCTGGTGACATCGCGCGACATTATTACCAACTGGGTCGCCCGGATGGTGATGTTCGGGCTGTATTCGATGGGTGAGGTGCCCTTCCGCCACGTGTACATCCACCCGAAGATCCTCGATGGACGCGGCGAGACGATGAGCAAGTCGAAGGGCAACGGCGTCGATCCGGTCGATGCGATCCACACGCACGGGGCCGACGCGATGCGCTACGCCCTCGCCGACCTGACCACCGAGACGCAGGACGTGCGAATGCCGGTCGAATATGTCTGCCCCCATTGCGGCAAGCTCACCGACCAAGCCGTCGCGCTCAAGGCCGAGGCCCAGGCGCGAAAATCCCGCGGCGAAAAGCTCGATCGCAAGCTCCAACCGATCGACTGCCTCCGTATCACCTGCGCGAACCACGCCTGCGGCAAGCCATTCGCATCGCAGTGGGCCACCGACGAACTCAAGGAAGAACTAGGCCTGGGTCGTGAGACGTCCGACAAATTCGACATCGGGCGAAACTTCTGCACCAAGCTCTGGAACGCCGCACGCTTCGCCTTCATGAATCTCGAAGGTACGGAGTGCCACACTCTTGACATCGCGTCGCTACCCCCGGAAGACCGCTGGATCCTCGCTAGGCTTTCGCAAACGATTCGCCGCTATCACGACGCCATCGCCAAGTATCAGTTCTCCGCGTCGGTCAAGATATTGCGCGAGTTCTTCTGGGAAGCACTGTGCGATTGGTACATCGAGCTGACCAAACCGCGCTTTACCAGTGATGCAGGTTCGAGCGACGCGCCGTCGGGCGACGCCGCGTCCGCCTCCCCCGAGCCGCGGGCTTCAGCCCGCGCGATCTCGCCGGAACCGAATGACGCCCCGTTCCCTGCTAACGCTTCAGCCCGCGCGGACTCCCCGGCGTCGAATGACACCCGAGCCGCCGCGAGCGCCACCGCCAAACAGGTTCTCGCCTTCAGCCTCGATCAGATTCTCCGCCTATTCCACCCGACAATTCCGCATATCACCGAGCGTCTGTGGCAAACGCTCGGTAGCGTCGCGCCGAAGCGGGGTCTACCCGGCATCGCCGACCTCAACACCGATACGCACCTCGTGTTGGCCGAATTCCCGCCCGTCGAGGGTTATCCCGCGTTCGATGACGAATCCATTCTCGACGTATTCGCCGACTTGCAAGCGGCGACGCGCGGCGTGCGCGAGCTGCGGAGCAAATGCGGCGTTTTGCCGAGGCAAAGGGTCGCGGTGACAATCGTGGCCCCGGAGGACCACATTGAATCGTTCAAGGGCGAGGCCCACGTCGTGAAGCACATGGCCGGGATCGGCACCCTCTCGATCGTGACACGCGCCGCGCGTCCCGCGAACTCCGCAAGCGTAACGATAGGCGGGCTTCGCATTTTTGTACACGACATCAGCGATGACCAAGCCGACCGGACCCGTACGAAGAAGGCACTTGCCGACGTCGAGAAACAGGTCGTCGGCAAAGAGAAGAAGCTCTCGAACGAGAAGTTCGTGACAAACGCCAAACCCGAGGTGGTGGCGGCGGAGCGGACACGGCTGGAAGAACTCGTCAACGAGCGTGATACGTTGACGGCGCATCTTTCGGAATTGGAGGCGTAACGCGCGGCACCGGTCGCGTGGCGCGCGTCGTGCGCCGCGGGTAGCGCGCGGCGAAGCAACTGTGCGACGTAGCCGGTGCACCGATGCATTGGATCTCTTTCAACACAATCGCGGAGTCAGTCGAATGAAATGTCCGAATTGCAACTCTCTTTTGCGGAGCATCACGTACGAAGGCATCGCCATCGAAGCGTGCAACACCTGCGGCGGTGAATACCTCGACGCCGGTGAACTCGGCCACGTCGTCCGTGCGCGCGAGGTCCGGTTCAACGAGGAGGAGCGCCGGGCGATTGCGGCCGCCGTGAAGATCACCCCGGTGGAGTTGAAGGACGTCGATCGGGATCTAACGTGTCCCAAGTGCGGCGGGCAGACCGACGCCATCAACTACGGCGGCGATACGGGCATCATCATCGACCGGTGCAGCGGGTGCGGCGGCGTCTGGCTGGACAAGGAAGAACTCGAGAAGATCCAGATGGTCATCGAAGGCTGGGAGGACCATCTGCCCGATGACCTCGCGAAGTACGGACCGAAGCTGCGCGAGATCGCCGTCGATCTGGACCAGCGCGACGACGTTACGATCTCGAGCGTCGGGTTTATCAACACGCTGATCAACGGCATTCTTGATTGGAAGGGGCTTTGATTCGCCCGATTCTCGGCTGACTCTTGGCCGACGGGTTTCGCACGGCGCACCCCGCGGAGCTTCCCAATGGCACACATCTCTCGCGGCCTGCTGTGCGTTTGCTTTGCGTTGACACCGGCGTCCTGCGCCCTTCGAACGGCGATGCGCGATGACGGACCCGCGCGGCGGCCCAATGCGATGCGAACGCAGGACGCCGCGCGAATGGCTGACGCCACGCGAACGCAGGTCGTGTTTCTCGGTACCGGCACGCCCAACGCAGACCCTGATCGCTCGGGACCGGCGGTCGCGATCGTTGTGAACGGGCAGGCGTATCTTGTCGATTGCGGACCGGGCGTCGTGCGCCAAGCGGCCGCCGCCCATCGCGCCGGTGTGGGGGCACTCGAGGCGTCGCGACTCACGCGGCTATTCGTCACCCACCTTCACACGGACCACACGCTCGGATACGCCGACCTCGTGTTTACACCCTGGGTTCTCGATCGCGCCGAGCCGCTGGTCGTCTACGGTCCGCCCGGAATCGCGGCCATGACCGAGCACATACTCGCCGCATATAAAGAGGACATTGACATTCGCATCGGCGGACTCGAGCCGGCCAACACCACCGGATACCGCGTCGACGTACACGAGATTCAGCCGGGTCTGATCTACCGCGACGCG
>JADFHG010000469.1 GCA_022567365.1 Planctomycetota bacterium
CACGGAGGCGGAAGTCAATACCGCCGGCCATGCAAACAGATCACGGGCGTCGCGATGCTACCGTTGCGCGCGCAAGCAGATATCGCATCCTCGCTCAAGGCCGAGAAACAGCGGCAGTACCATTCGTCTCTGGAACGTAATGAGTCGCGGGCCAAGGCGGGAGGACCATAGTCGATCACGCGCGCGTGGTATACCCAGGCCGAAGGCGCGGGCATGGATGCTCCGGACACCGTTCCGTATGGCCGCGCTGTGCTTGGCCATGGCACTGGGCCGCCACCCCGTGCATGACCGACCGCCCGGTCAATCACACGAGTCTTTTGTCCCTGTGGCCGTTTGAATGATCAGCTCTGATGCGTCGTTCTCGGGGAAGTCCTGAATGGTGACCGCAATCCCCTCGAGCCGGTCGGCCGCGACGCGCTCGCCCTCGAACTGCATCGCCAGCGCGCCCACCTCGAAGCCGAATCCGAACGCATGGAGTTCGACGAAGATCGTGGTCTTCGTACCCTCGAGCGTGGTCTTGGCGATGGCGCTGTATTGCAAGCCGGTGTTGGTGTTGTGTCTGACGCCGTCGAGGATGAGCAGATCCTCGCCGAGGCTGCTGCTGATGACGGGGTTGTCCTGCAGCGTGATCGGGTCGCCGGTGGCGTCCATTTCGAGAAAGCCGAAGAACCCGGACTCGTCTCCCGTGATGCACCACCGCCCCTCGAGCTCCGGGGCGTTGGACGACGGGTCGCTCGAACCGGGAGAGGTGTTGTTCCCGCAGCCGGCAAGGTAGAAGAGGGCGGTCAACGGGAGCGCCGATGCGAAGCCAATCATCAAACGCAACCGCGCGATCAACGCTTTCGGGCAAGACATGGTTTCAACTCCGTGGTTCGCGCGGCGCGGCGACTTGCCGGACCGATCGTTTGAATGCGGCACGGCCCCCGCGCGATTCGGCGCCGTCGTGGATCGACCCGCGAGCACAACCCTGCTCGAACACATGAACAGACTGAAGCCCGCGGCATGAACATAGGCCAGCGTTCTCGAGAGACGACTCATTCCGTCACCAGCGTCCAGGTTTCCTTGCAATCGCACTCGGTGTTGTCCGACAAATCATCGGCGACGGTCATCGCCGTGCCGCGGATCATCGAGCCGTCGTCGGAAAAAAGCCCCTCAAACTCGTGAATCACGAGCGTCCGGCCGGACTCCGTGGTCATTCCCTGCACCACGATTGATACCGCGCCGAACGACGTGAGGAGCACGTCGACGCTGTCGCCCGCGCCGATCTCGAACACCTCGTCGCTCGGCAGCTCGAAGCTGACGAGATCCCCATTGTCATCGAAGATCGCGCGGCGCGTTTGACCCTTGTCGTTCGTGATGAGCCACTCGCCCGCGAGCGAAAAGCGTGCGAAGTCGTCGCGCTTGAAGATCGACGTGTCGATGTTGACGTCGGGGTTGAAGCCGAACGCGCCGCAGGAAGCGCTACCCGTCACGACAATGCTTGTCGCCAAGAGAACAGCCAACCGGACAGACGCTCGAATGCGGGCTTGCCTCAGCATCGTCAGTCTCCCATAAACAGGACGTGATCACCGATCAGTTTCAGTCCGGCGAGATCGTACACCCGGTGCCGGTCAGCGTCAACTCGGCGCGCATCTGATACCGTCGCCGGCGCCCGTGACAAGATCGGCCGGGCATTGGCGATTCGTGCATTGCGGGAGATCGGCGGGCTATCGGCGAATGGTGCATTGCAAGAGGGCGAGGCTCGCGTCGAGCCGCAACCGTCACCACACGTAAACCTCGCGGCTCGCCGGGAGGCTCGCCCTTCCAGGGGCACCGCGTGGACGGTTGACAATCGCGCGGGCGTGCGGTCTCCTCTTCGGTTTGCATTGGCGAATTCGCCGGCTCTTGCCACAGCCACGGCTCTTGCCGCGACCGCTGGGAGACAACAATGGCAACACCCGAGATCGTCTATCGGCCCCTCGGCCGCTGCGGGACGAAGGTCAGCGTCTACGGGCTCGGCGGCTGGACGACGTTCGGCCACTCGGTATCAGACGAAGACACCATCCGATCGATCATCCGGGTCGCGTTCGACGCCGGTATCAACTTCTTCGACACGGCGGATATTTACGCCAAGGGCGCCTGCGAGCGGGCGATGGGCAAGGCGCTCGCCGATTTTCCGCGCTCGGAGCTTGTCCTTTCAACGAAGCTCTTTTGGCCCATGAGCGATGACGTGAACGACCGCGGTCTGTCGCGCAAGCACATTATGGAGTCGGTGGAAAAGAGCCTCGAACGTTTCGGCACCGACTATTTCGACATCTACTTCTGCCATCGCTTTGACCCGGAGACGCCGTTCGAGGAGACGGCCCGGGCGATGGACGACCTCGTCCGTCAGGGCAAGGTGCTCTATTGGGGCACGAGCGAATGGACCGGACCGCAGATCGCCGCCGCTCACGAAGCCTGCCGCGATCGCAACCTCTATGCGCCGCAGGTCGAACAGCCGCAGTGCAGCCTGCTGTATCGCGGCAAGTTTGAGCACAGCGTTCGACCGGTGGCCGAGGCGCTGGGCATGGGGCTCGTCCTTTGGAGCCCGCTCGCGTCGGGCATCCTCACCGGCAAGTATGACAACGGAGTGCCGCCGGATTCGAGACTCGGGCAAATCGAGTGGCTTCGCGATGAAATACTCACGGAAGAAAACGTCGGCCGCGCTCGGGCGTTTGCCGGCATCGCCAAAAAAATGGGATGTTCGCGGGCGCAGCTCGCGCTCGCCTGGGCGCGGTCTCAGCGCGGCGTATCAAGCGTCATCCTCGGCGCGACGAGCGTCGCCCAACTCGAAGAGAACCTCCAGTCGTTGTCCGTCGAGATCGATGAGCGCGTCGCGGCTGAATTGAACGAGGCGTTTCCGGTCAAGCCGTGGATCGATAAGCAAGAATAGTTGCCCGGCGACGACTGTCGGCGGGTGGCACGGGCAAGCCAGCGCTTCGTAGGTACTTGGCGCGTAGCGGCCGCCCCCTGCGGCGGCCGTAGAAGTTCGAGAGCGTTTCGCATGCCCACGTCCGCCACGGGGGGCGGACGCTACGGTACGGAACCCGTAAAACACAGGCAAGAAGCAGAGGCACCATCATGAATGAGCCGGTGAAGACAGTCGGAAGGATCGTTGACGTAATGATCATTGACAGCGGCAGCCCTGTCGATCGCACGATCCATCCGAACCGCCGGATTCCACGGCGTCTCCCGCGAAAGGCGAACGCATCCCGGGGAGCAATTGCGCCGGTCGCGCTGGTTCTTTGGATACTGTGCATCGTGGGTACGGGCTGCGCGCAACCCAACGGTCGCGACGGCATCGACGCGCTGTCCACCGCCCGAGGCGACGCGCGTGGGGAGGCCGTCCCGTCCGGTGACGCCCTCGCGACCACGGGCGCGGATGACGCCCCACCCAAAAACAATG
>JADFHG010000470.1 GCA_022567365.1 Planctomycetota bacterium
CAATGGTGCTTGGACCCGTTGCGATTCCACCGTATTCAGTCGTGAATTTGAATTCCCAAAAGAGACTCCACGCCCAAAGGAGCAAGACGAACACGCACGCGACGATGCAGCGCCGTAGGCCGATTCGGGGTTGGGATTTGGCAGCGATATGTTTCATTTCGTCGTCCTTGGACCCGCGCAGGGGCCGCACTGCGGACCGTCGGATTCAGCGTGTCTGCCCGGAATGGTCCGCGGAGCGGACCCTACTGGCTACGAGCGACCGCGCAAGCTGAAGCATGCGGCTCGGATGGAGACGAATGATCGCGCAGGCTGAAGCGTGCGCATGGTCAGAATCACACTCGGGGGCGAGTGTGCTACATCTGTAGCCCAGCCGCCCTCGGCTGGGGAGCGCGGCGGCAGGACCGACGGCCCCCCGTCAGTCGACGAGGCTCTCGCCCGCCAGCAGGGTTTCCAACTCTTCGGTGAGCATTTCTTTCATGTCGGGCGAATAGCCCCTGTGGACGGCTTGGACGATGCCGCGTTTGTCGATGATGACGGTCTGCGGGATGCCGTTTACTTCATACTTACTTCCGGCGGAGCCCTCGAGATCGAACGCGATGGTGAAGTCGAAATCCTCATGAGTGTCGAGGAACGCCTTGATCGTTTCTTTCCCCTCGCGCTGGTTGACGCCGAAGAACACGACGCCCTGGTCCTTGAACTTGTCGGTCACCTCGATCAGATCCGGAAGGGCCATGATGCACGGTCCGCACCAGGTCGCCCAGAAATCGAGCACGACGATGTTGCTCCCCTTCAGCTTCGAGAGGATGAGCTTGCCCGCGTCGTCGCCGTAGAGGTCGAGCTTGAGCTTCGGGGCCTTCTTCCCGACAATCGGATGGGGCGGGTAGGCCTGCGCCAAACCCAGCACGGTGCTGACGGACTGGGTCTTTTTCGGCAGCTTGATCCGGAACACCTTGTCGCGGATCCTCCGATCGATCTTCCAGTCCGTAAAGGCGACGCGGATCTTGGCTTCGGCACGATTGGGAAACGGATTGACGTCTCCGACACGAGTGTCATCGCGCGACAGTTTTGTCTCGAACCTGGTCACGACCGGCTTCTTGCCTTTGGCGATCCACAGATCCCAGGCGTCATCGGCCCGCGTGAGGCGGATGTGGTCGTTTTTCTTACCGTCGATTCGCTGCGTGCCGACGTGTTCGAGCTTGGTGACGTCCTCCATGAGCGCCTCGTATGGATCCTCCTGGAGGAGCGCGCGCACGAAATCGAGGCCCCGCATGTTGGTCACCTGCGCACCCATCGCGAGCACCTCGGAAACGTCTTCGATGGTTTTCGATCCCTCCTCGATGGCGTATGACTCACGGTGCGGGATATGGGCAAACATCCGCTCGCCGTCGTGAACCAGGGTCATGCCCACGTCGCCGCCCTTTTGGACGAGCGCGAGCCTGTTCGGGCGAACGAACGCAATCGTATACCGCGATTTCTCGATCTTCGAGGCGTTGCCTTTCTTGGGCCGCCAGTCCATCGTCGACTTCAGGCGGAAGTTTTCAGCATTGCGAAGGTAGTCCGTCATTCGCCGAAGGGCCTCGTCGGCCTTCGAGTCTACGACGGGGGTGTTCACCTCCGCTTTTGGTTTGGCTCGGTCTCTCCTTTGAGCGCGGGCCTGCGAAAGGGCGGCCGCGCAGAGAAACACGCAACCGGAAATGGCAACCAACCGAACGGCCTTGGCGCTAGTGCGACTCATCGCTTTCTCCTTTGCGAAAAATGACGTGTCGATGCCCGTTTGGGATCGGCTCATTGTGACTTCAAATCCCATGGAAATCAAGCCCCGACACGAGAAAAACCAGTCCGGTACCCACTCGGCGGGCAATCGCGGCCCGTTGGGGCGGATCTGTCGTCGTCCTGCCGGCGCCACCAATCGGTGCGCCGTGTGAGGGCAGCCGACGCGACGGCCCGGAGAGCTTCGGCGCCAGGTCCGTTCGTAGTCGCGCGACCCACGTGTTGTTAGTATTCCTGTTCATCTGGCACGCATGTTGCTTGTGAGATGATTTCGGGCCTGCGGCGTGCTTGGCGGTCGGTCAGGTCCGGCTTCGACTTGGCAAGGTGCAACGTATGAAAACGATTATCGAACCGTTTCGAATCAAGGCGGTGGAGCCGATTCGATTGACAGCACGCCCCGAGCGCGAGGCCATCCTCGAGCGCGCCGGGTTCAACGTCTTTCAGATCGACGCTGCCGACGTGCTGATCGACCTGCTCACCGACAGCGGCACCGGAGCGATGAGCAGCGAGCAATGGGCGGGGATCATGCGCGGCGACGAGTCGTACGCGGGCGCGGTCAGCTATCACCGGTTCTACGATCGGCTGCAGGGCATCACCGGTTTTGAGCACATACTCCCGACGCACCAGGGTCGGGCGAGCGAACGAATCCTGTTCGAGGTATTGGGCGGTCCGAACTTGGTCATCCCCAACAACAACCACTTCGACACGACGCGGGCGAACGCGGAGCACTCCGGTGCGACCGCGGTGGATCTAGTGATCGACGAAGCCTATGTCCCGTCGACGCGGCACCCCTTCAAGGGCAACATGGACCTGGGCAAGCTCGAGCGATTGTTCGAGGACGTCGGCACAAACCGTATTCCTCTAGTCATGCTCACGGTGACGAACAACAGCGGCGGCGGGCAACCGGTCAGCCTCGAAAACATTCGCGCGGTTCGTGCGATTTGCGATAGCTACGATACGCCGTTCTTCCTCGACGCGTGCCGATTTGCCGAGAACGCATACATGATCAAACAGCGGGAGCCCGGTTGCCGCGACCGTCACGTCAGGGACATCGTCCGTGAAATGTTCGACCTTGTCGACGGCGCGACGATGAGCGCCAAGAAAGACGGCCTCGCGAACATCGGCGGCGTCTTGTTGTTTCGCAATGCCGAGTTCGCCGAGGAGGCCAGAAACGTCCTGATTCTCACCGAGGGGTTTCCGACGTATGGCGGTCTTGCGGGACGCGACCTCGAGGCTATGGCCCAGGGATTCGAAGAGGTCCTAGACGAGGATTACCTGCAATATCGGTTGCGCAGCGTCGAGTACGTGGGAGAACGACTCCTCGCCGGGGGAATACAGATCGTCGAGCCCCCGGGTGGACATGCGATCTACATCGACGCGGCGGCGTTTTGCCCGCACATTCCGCCCGCGGGCTTTCCCGGTCAGGCGATCGTGTGTGCCCTGTACCGCCATGCCGGTATCCGGGCGGTGGAGATCGGCAGCTTGATGTTCGGGCAAAACGGCGGCACCGTCGACATGGAACTCGTCCGCCTCGCGATGCCGCGCCGCGTGTATACTCAGAGCCATATGGACTACGTCGTCGAGGCGACCCTGGAACTCTTCGAGCAGCGTGATACAATCAAGCCGCTCGAGATTACGTACGAGC
>JADFHG010000471.1 GCA_022567365.1 Planctomycetota bacterium
GTTCATACCGATACGCGCGTTCCGGCTGATGGTCACTGACCGCCACCGGTTGAACCACCGCACCGCCGCCCAAACGCATCGCCAGCCGGTCGATCAGATCGCCGAGCGCTTCGGCGTCACGCGCATCCGTTACGAACAGTTCCTCCTGCCGATCGTCAAGCGGCTCGACCCGCTTCGCCCACATCGTCAGGGCGTTGGCCGGCGCGGGCAGACGAACGTCACCGAGCATCACCATCAGCAGCGATTTCAGGTGATCCTCGGATCGCGTCGGCTGAGACAAGTTGAGCTCGAACGTGACGTGGCGGGTAAACGTTCCGGTCGCTGCGGACGACTCGGTGCAAGTAAACGTGACAAATATCTGGCACACTCCGACCACCTTCGCGGCGAGCTGTTTGCAAAACATCGCCAGCGCCCGGCGGACGGCCTCCTGCAACGCGTCGAGCCGATCGGTCGGGGCGCCGAAGTCGAGCCGGCTGGCCGTGACCGGCGTCGGCGTATGCGGCGTCAATACCTCCGGCAGATGCCCCAACACCTGGTCCATCCGCGCAAGAAGTCCATCCCCGAAACGCGACGTCAGCGACGAACGCGGCAGGTGCAGGAGCGACTCGATCGTCTCGACGCCCACCGAATTCAACGCCGCCGCCACCGATTCCTCGATCCCGAGCGACCGGACCGGCAACGAGACCAGATCGACCGTGTCCTGCCCGCGCTCGGTGACGACGGCGCGCCGCGGATGTGCATGGGCGATCGCCCGGGCCGCCCCGGGCGTGTCCGCGATCGCCCCCCGCGCGAAAAATCCCTTTTCATGCAAACCCTCGATCGCCCGATCAAGCAGCGCTCGATCCCCGCCGAACAATCGCTCGCACCCCGTCACGTCGACCAGGAGTGAATCATTCCCCTCGATCTGCACGACCGGGGAAAAAGCATTCGCCCAAACCGCCAGCGATTCGAGCCGGTCGCGGTCCGCGTCCGGGTCGTCGTCATAAGTGTCAATATATGGCACGATGGCCTTGGCTTCGGCCAACGTCATGCCGGTCCGCACGCCCAGCCCCAGCGCGGCTCGATCGACTCCGACGATCCGGATCGTCCCGCCGCCCGCGGTGATCGTCGCAATCGGCGCCGCCCGGCGAGATGCAACCGGTCCCGTCGTCGTCCCCAATTTCCCCCGAGCCGCGTGCTTCAGCCCGCGCGGTGCTTCCGATCCCGTTGATGTCTCCGTTCCCATCCGGGTCTCAGTCGTCAGCCCGCGCGATCGTTCGGCGTCCACCGACCCCGACGGAGCATTGCAACCCCGACGCACCGGGCGCCTGGACGAATCTTCGTCGCGTTTGATCCTACCCGACTTTCGCAATCGGTCGGTCGACAGGAACGGAATGTACAAGCACATCGCCCGTCTCATGGCATAAGTCCAACAAAAACGGCGCAACGGGCCTCCCTTCCCGAACCTTCAACAGGGTGATCCGGCTCAACGAAACGTCCACGTCGCCGAGCCCTTCGCCATATTCCCCTTCGCCCACCCCCTCCACCAATATCTGAATCGCGGCGAAGCTCGGACCACGCTGATTGGCCGGACGGAGTATGACCCCGATGCTTCCACTGCTTTCCGCGGCCAGTTGCAACCGCCGCGACAGACGCGAGTCCGACAGCGACAACGACGCAACCACCACCGAAACAGCCGGGCAGCGCAGCGCCTGGTCCGTCGCCCAGAAGGCGTCCGCCTGACGCGCCGGACGGATCACGATCAGCCGATCCAACGCGATCCCGTAGCTCAGAGCTGCCGGCGGATAGAAGTCTCCCGCCGTGTCCACAAACACGATCGCCGACGAGCCGCCTTCGCCGGTCCCACCCGTCCGCCCTCCGCCGTTACGCCGGTGACGTCCATCGACCACGCCAATTCTCCCACCCCTGCGCGTCGGGGAAGGGTCGTGCTGAGCGTGTGCCACGCGAGAACGCGAGATCCGGTTGACGGCGGATTCGTAGCCATACGCCCCGTCAACCGCGCCCCGTGTGTTCGCTTTCGCGGACAAACCGCCCCCGAACGCACGATCGGCGGCGGCCGCGATCCGCAGCGCCAACGACATCGCCCCGACCCCGGGGGCATGGGCGAGGATTTCGGTAACGGCTCCGCAGGGCAGACCGCCGTCACCCAGCGCCCGATCGAGCGCGATCAATCCGGTTGGTACAACCCGCCGCGTCCAGCCCGTCTGCTTTGCCCATCGACGCCGGTGCGTCTTGACCATGCCCTGTAAACGCCGGACCGCC
Source organism: Planctomycetota bacterium (assembly GCA_022567365.1). Classification (GTDB taxonomy): domain Bacteria; phylum Planctomycetota; class Phycisphaerae; order UBA1845; family UBA1845; genus JADFHG01. Next base: position 2,263 of record JADFHG010000471.1, read on the forward strand.
TCGCCCGGGGCGCATTCGCCTGGTGCGTGATGATCCTCATGGCTATCTCGGCGCGCAACGGAAGCGCTGATCCGTTCGACGGACATTGCTGCTGATCCTCAAAACCGGTCGGGCTTTCCAACAGGCCCCGGCGGCGACAACACCCCCGCCGGACCACCCCTTCACCAAAAGAAAGGCCCGCCCTCGCCACGTTTATCTATACCTAACATATACCAAACACATGGCCGAGGCAAGAGGAAAATCGATTTTTCCGCCGGTTGTTTTCGCGTGTATGACACATTAGGCGGTCCAGCAGCCCGTTGAGGAAGTCCGTGGGACCGACTTTCCAGCCGGTCAAACGTCGGTGGTGACCTGAAAACGACCGACTGGAGAGCGCAGTAGCGCAGGTGAATCACCAGCTTGCACCGTCTCCGTCACACCGCGACGACGTTCACTTCAACCTACGATAGCAAAGGCAGGTTAACGACCTGCCCTACCCGGCTCCGAACGAGAAAAGTCTCTCGAGGCTGCAAAGCCGCCAGTCACGCAGGGTGAGTTTGCATCGAACTCCGCGACCGAGAAGAAGCACGCTTGTTTTCCGTGGATATTTCAAGTATACGAGGAGAGGGGTAATTCGAGTCTTCTTGGGGGGTCTCCAATGGTATCGAAACGACTTGGCTCGACCTTGCGGGCCTGCCTTTTTTCGACGGTCGGAATGTTGAGCCATGGCACCGTGGCCGTACTGGCGACGGACGGCGTTGTGGCCAACGATGGCCCCATTCAGGGGCAGGAGTTGATCGCAGTTTCGCATGGTGCGCAGCCGACGGCGGTTGGCGTGGTGGACGGCCGACCCGCACAGGCGGTCGCGTTGTGGACCATTGTTAACCGACGCGCGCAGCGCCCTCCGACCGACGCAGAGGGCTCGGACGTCCTACTGGTACGCGTTGATCACGTGGCGCTTGCCCGCATCGGTGAGGGAGGGCGTGTGATCATCGATCTTCCCGGCGGCAACTGCGTCCGGGGCCGGTGCGACCGTCTCTTTCTCGCCTCCCGCGCATGCCACGACCAACAAGGCCAGGACTCCCAGGGCGCCTATCACAAGCTTTACCATCGCTCTCCTCCTCCTCGGTCGTTCGCCTACTCGCCTTCGGCTCCCCCAGCC
>JADFHG010000472.1 GCA_022567365.1 Planctomycetota bacterium
GAGTTCCTGTTCCAGGCGAACAGCAGTACCATTTCGATCAGCACCGCTCCGTTTGTCAACGTAAGCATACCCGCCGGTCCGTTCATCCAACTGCAAATCACCGATGCGAAATTCACACTTTTCGATACCCTCACTCTCGACGGTGACGCCGACTTGAAGCTGGCAGCGGACGGGTTCGATCTCGAGGCCACCATGGCACTCAATGTTGAGCTGCCTTCCTTTTTCGGGGGTACATTCACGATCGCCTCGGCGCGATGGATGTGTCGCTGCATGACCACGAAGACAGCGGTGCTTTCTTCGAAGGATCGCTCAGCGGCTCAGCGGCGGGATTCGGTTTTATCTCAGGCAGAATCGACCGGTTTGGGTGCCTCAGCGTCCCGTTGTCCTTTCCTTTCCCGGACATCGAAGTCTTGCTTCCGGACCTGTTGCCCAATCCCCTGAACGCAATCGGCTGCGACACACACATCTTCATCGACGACAACGATCTCGCCTTCAACGAAGGTGACTCCGACAGGACACGATACATCACGGTTCGGTTGACGGAGCCGGCCGACGAAGACGTTTTCATTACGTACGAACTGATTCCCGTGACCGCAACGGACAGCGGCGTGTTTGCTGACTTCACTCAGTCTAACATGCTCGGCACGGCATTCATCCCTGAGGATCGCGACAGGGTGAATATTCCAGTGATAATCCACGGCGACACGGAGAATGAGGGCGACGAAACATTCCGGCTTGTCATCAACAGTGCCTCCTTCGCCAGTGGTCAGCAGATCTTCGGCGAGCGAGACGTCACTATCACCATCCTCGACAACGACGAACCGGTCGTCGGCCCGGCGGTCGAGGTTCTGGTCGAAGCACTAGGACTGTTGGCCGACAATGCCCAGCAGCCGTTCCTCTCCGACACCCTGACTGCCTCGATTGCCGAGGACGCTGGGACTGCAAGTATCCAACTCAGGGCCATCAATCTCCTCTCGACCGACTCGGTCACGGTGGGGTGGTCCGTCGTACCCAGGGATCCATCTTCTCCGTTCAACGCCGTCAATCCGGGCGAGACCGAGGTGCCGTACAACGGACTGGACGACGACTGGTGCAACAACGAAAACTGGGACTGCCTCGGAAACTGCTTCTGTTTCGAGGGTGACTGCGGCTATCCCGATGGCACGGACGACGATGCTCAGATCCGGATCCGTACCGGAAACGATCCGGAGATCACGATCACCCAAGACGAGACGATTGACGACTTGTCCATTGTTCGCTCGGTTTCGTTCGACACGGACACCGACGGGACGCTTCTGACCGTGGACGGCGTGTTCATCACGGCCCTTGGGGCGGGCGCCGGAGGTGTGACCGTCACGCTTTCGGGCGAGATGTCCGTGCTTACCATCTTTGCCCAGGGATTCGACGCCGGCTGTCTCTCCAATTGACTTGCGTGCCGATCGTGGTCCCTAGTACGGTATTTCCGCAATCGAGTCGGTTGATACCGCGTGACCAAAACCATGGCTCAATCAGCAATAGAGGATTCAATCAATGAAAACACACTTGATGCTCGTATGTCTCGCCGCCATCGCGCTCGTTATCGCGAGTCCAGCGCTAGCCGATGTATGCACATTCGTCGGCGCCACAAATGCCGACTGGAATGAAATCCTAAGTTGGGAATGCTGCCCGGACAACGATCCGCAATGCAATATCCCATTCAACGCCGTCCCCATCGAGGGCGACGAGGCGATCATTCCCAACAACACGACGTGCGTCATCGGAGACGCCGACCAGGAGATCACGACGCTGACGCTCGTCGGAACGCTGATCGTGCTCAAGGACCGCACGCTGACGCTGCACGGCGACTCGACGGTCGACGGGGATCTGGGGTTTCAAGTCGGTACCGGCGGGGGCGTCTGCGCCCCGGGGGCGAACGATACCGCGACGCTCGAAATCGCGAACCACCTGACGATCACCGGAGACGGCGGCACGATCGGCGTTGGGTGCATCAGCTTCGTCATCATCAAGGCGCAGCCGGGCCTTTCGTTCACCCCGATCCTGACGCTCGAAAACGCCGACCCCGGAACGCTTACCGTCCGCGCGAACTTCAGTACGGAAATCGACATCCAGGTGCAGCTCAGGAACCACGCGCGGGTCGGGATTGACACCAACCTTAGTGCAACGGTGCGCCTATCCACCGAACCGAAAACGGGGTGCGGACTCTGGTTCGTCAAGAACGGCGGTACGATGGTCGTCGATATAGCCGTTCAGGGCGACGGGACATGGGAGATCACCCGCGATCTATTCTTCCCCATATCCACGCTCGAGATCAACGCCGAATGTGACGCCCTGACGGGAACCGTCCTGCTTGATTCGGTACTCATGGACGTGAACGAGGACTTCTGTACGACGGGCGATCTGACGTTCACCGCCAAGGACAAGGTGGGCAGGATCGAAGTCGCTCAGGACAAGACGGCGTCGTTCGCGGGGAACTGCCGCTGACGGACGACCCCGTGTGCGAGACGGCGAGGCTCCCGTGGCTCGGATCCGAGTTCCCGGACCCGGGTGCCCGACCGTCTCGTGCGGGAATGGCGGGTCCGTGACACTTTTGGCGTGTTCGTAACACTTTCCGGCGGTTCGGGCCGACCAATCCGAACCGCGACCGTAAGGGAGCGGCCTGCGCGGTACCGCCGCATGGCGATGGAGCCGTACTAGGCGGCGCCGGCAAGCCGGATATTCCGGTGCCCGACTGTCTCGTGCGGGAATGGCGGCACCCATCCGCGGTTCTTGCCGCGGACCCGAAAGCGTGGTATAATCCAACATGGCCCCGCCGGATATTAACCGGCTGGCGGAGAAGATTCATGCGACGTGTACTGGCCACAATCATCATGCTGCTTGCTTGGGCGGCCGCCTCCCACAGTGCCCTGGGTCAGATACTGCCCGGCTTCGAGATCATCCATATCACCGAGGATGAACACTTCGCCGAAGGCGGTCAGCTGAACAATTGCGGCCAGGTGGCGTATTCGATACGCTTCAATTTCGTCTGGTCCACCGAAGAGGTCTTTGTCTACGACAACGGGAGCATCGCGCAGTTGACGCTGGACGGTTTCAATGACCGACATCCCCGCATTAACGACGCGGGCGTAGTCGTATGGACACGAGAACTTGGAGACTCCGCGTCGGCACGCGAGATCGCCGTCTGGGAGAACGGAGCCATGTCCTTGCTTACGGACAACGACATGCAGGACAGCGCCCCGTGGATCAACGGACTCGGCCAAATCGCGTGGAGCCGCTGGTCGGGAACGGCCTGCTCGGACGCCGAGGTTTTCTTCTACGACGGCGAGACGATCACCCAGATTTCCGACAACGGGCTGTCGAATCAGGG
>JADFHG010000473.1 GCA_022567365.1 Planctomycetota bacterium
ACGGACGGCCTTGCACTCGACGAATACGACGTGGAATCGGTCGATCGACGGTTCGCGCGTGAACTCCACCGATCGTGGATTTCGCCGTCGCCTGCGACCGGCGGCGGCCACGTCGATCACACCGACACCGGCCACGCCGACCTCCTGCCCAACGGCCGCATAGCCGGTGTCCCATAGCCACAAGCACGCGGCGCGCTTGAGTTCGCGATGGAGAGAACCTTCGGCCATTGGGGTCTGCCGCATCCGAGCCGCGGGCTCGAGACCCGCGCGATTATTGGGATTCCACGGCGCGCACGGCGCGCGACTCAATACGATTGAACACTCGCCACGAACGGGCGTAGCGCGTTTCGCTCCACAACCGATCGTTCATCCGGCGACACCGCGCGGGCCTCAGGCGCTTCCGACGCGTGTCGGTTCTCGCGAATCGCGGGCGACGACCGTACGCCGACGGTGCTACCCGGCATGCGACGGTCGCTATCGCGCGCCGTCGCCGCGCGTCGATTTCGCCAGCGCGCTTTCGATCCGGGTTTTCAGGTCCGCCATATCCTGGTCTTGTGCGAGTTTCAGTCCCTGCCTGAGTATCTCCTCCGATTGGACGTACCGTCCACTGAGTCGGTACGCTTCGCCGAGATGATAATGGGCCTCGACCGACGTGGGATCGAGTCGGATGGCGTGGGCCAGATTCGCCACCGCGTCGGAAAAACGGCCGAGCTTGACCTGTATCCACCCGAGCGTGTCGCGTGTCGATGGTGAGCCGGATTTCGCCACCGCTTCTTGCGCGTAGCGAAGCGCCTGTTCGTGCTGCCCTAGATTGTCGGAGAGGACGACCGCGAGGTTGTTGATGGCTTGCCAGTCCGCGGGGTTGATGCGAATCGCTTCCTCGAACGACTTCCGCGCGCCGGGCGGATCGCTGGCCAACTGAAGTACCCCCTTCTCGAACCACAGCTCCGCTCGATCATGATCGGATTGCGAACTACCGATCAGCCCATCGATCAGCGCGACCGCTTTCGCAACGCGACCCTCGCGAAGCTGGAGATGGGCGAGAATCCGCTCGTTAGCGCGGGCGGCCCCGCCGTCGGAAACCTCGCTTTCGAATAGGGGTATGGCGTCCGCGCTGGTCCAGGCGTCCGCGAGTTCAGCGCGAGCCCCCAGCAGAGCTTCGCGCGACTCGCGAGAGGCGAGGTCCACCGCGGAGCGAAAACGCGACACCGCTTCCGACGTTCGGCCGGTCTTTGCCAGCATGCGTCCATACCGCGCCAGCTCGATACTTGTCCGTTGGTCCGCCTGTTCGTGGGCCTCGAAAAACGCCGCGCCGTCGCCGTACCGCTCAGCCTCGATGAACATGGCCAGCACGTGCGGCATGATCGTGGACGCGAAATCACCGGTCTCCGCCGCGCGCAGATAATCTTCGAGCGCTTTGTTCGTATCGCCCAGTGCAAGAGACACGCGACCGCGAAGCCGATGAAGCGACGGCAGGGCCTGGTTCCCGGCTTCGTTCAGCGCCGTCGTGACAGCGCGGTCCGCGTCGGCAAGACGTTCCGATCGAATCAGGAGCTGCACGTAGTCCGCGAACACCGCCAGAGAATCGGGCGCGGCGGCGCGCAACGCTTCCAGCGCTGCGATAGCCCGGTCGGTCTCACCCGATTGTTCGTACAACCGCGCGAGTTGACGCCGCGCTTCCACTTCCCGCACGTCGGGGTCCGCCTGGCGGATCGCCTCGAGATCGGCGATCGCAGCCGGCTGGTCGCCGAGCGACAGATATAGTAGAGCGCGTTTGTATAGCACCCGTGTGTCATGCGGTCGCAAACGCAAGAATCGCGTGAGCGAGGAGATGGCTTCGTCGAGATGCCCCTCGCGTGCGTACACCTCGCCATTGAGCGTCAGGGCGACGGGCTCCTCGGGATGGTCTCGCAACAGCTCCTCGACGCGCTGTCGGGCGGTGGCCACGTCGTCGAGGCCCGGTTGAAGCAAACATTCGATGCGCGCCGCGAGGATTTGCGGCAGTCGTGGTGACTTCGCGTCGCGGGCCAGAACCACACATTTGTCGAACCAGTGCAGGGCCTTCGCCGGTTGTTTCAAACGATAGTAAAACACCGCCAATTCACGTGTAAGATCGAGCGTCTCGGCGACGTCGACCCCCGCCAACAGCGCCGCCTCCGCCTGCTCGATATCTCCAAGCCCGTGGTAATGACTTGCCAGAAAAACGTGCGCCGCAGCCCGCTGTTCGGGTGTGGTGCGCCGCTCGATATTCGCGCGGACAAGCTCCAACGACCGCTCCGGGCGCCCCAGGCGCCGATGGTACTTCGCGATCGCGTTGACCAGCAGTTGCTCATCGGGGCGAATCTCGAGAAGACGATCGCAATACTTGTCCGCTCGCTCAAAATCACGGACGCGCTCGGCAAGACCGGCGAGCTGGCGGATATTGTCAAAGTCGTCGGGATCATCCTCGAGCAATTTCTCGCGACGTGCGATCGCCGCAAGCGGATCCTCGTGGTCCTTGCGCGCCGTGAGCTGCGATTGGATCCACGGATCCTTGGAACGGAGGCGCTCGCATTCCGCGAGGTGATGTTCGAACGTGGCGGTTTCGCCGCGGCGAAGCGCAAGCTGAGCGAGCCCCCGATGCGCGAGCACGTCGTTCGGATCGATCTCCACCGCCCGTCCGTAGCAACTCACGGCGTCGGCGAAGCGCCCGCTTCGATCGTGGCAGCGACCGAGGTTGGTCCACGTACGGGCATCCGACGGCTGGACTTCAAGAGCTTCGGAAAAGGCCACGATCGCCGGTTCGTACTCTTCGAGAAGCAGGTGGGATATCCCCAGGATCGTCTTTCCCACGACACCGTCGACGTTATGCCGACGCGCGGCATCGCGCACCGCTTTGACCGCCGCCGTGTCCCCGAGTGCGACCGCCGCTCGCAGTTTCTGCTCGAGCATGCTCCGGTGCATCAACTTGCTCGCGGCCCGTGCCATGGGCGTGTCCCGCGCGATCAGGTGGCGCTCGGCATCGTCTATGTTGGCCATTGTTTCCGCGTACTCGCGACGTTGCCGATGAAAACCCGCCCGCTCGAGCGCCCGCTTGAACGCATCCGGTTCGTCATTGATGACCTCGAGCAGCGCGGCGTCGCGCTCCTCGGGCGTCAGACCGGGGCGAACGAGTACGTCGAGTTTTTTTAGCTCCGGCGCGTCCGGGTTTGCCTCGCGGGCGGCCGCGATGACCCGCATCGCCTCGTCGTTGCGTTCGAGGTACGCCAACGACTGTACGGTCGGTATCACGATTCGCAGGTTTCCGGGGTCTTCTTCGAGCGCCCCACGAAGTATGTCCACCGCGCCGCTCCAATCGCCCTCCTG
>JADFHG010000013.1 GCA_022567365.1 Planctomycetota bacterium
CGGCGCGGGCACCTCTTCATCCAAGTCGGGATCGGGCACAAAGAACGCGATGATGTTCGATCGCGGGAGCGGCTCCCCACCGACCTGAAATGCCGAAGAACTGGCGATCCATCGGCCGTCAGGAGACCACGAGTTGTCGGTATTGAAGAGATGCCGAGCATTGCTGACGTTGAAAGGATTGTCGCCGTCGGTGTCCATCGCATAGATGTCCCAATTGTCGCCGTCGGTGTCTTCGTCATGCGGGATGCGGCGCTGGAACAGGATTCGATCGCCACCGGGCGACCAGTTGGGCAGCCGATCGTCGAAACCCTCGGCATCGCGCTTGGTGAGCTGAGTCAGTTCCGTTCCGTCGAAGCGCACCTTGTAGATCGTGCCTCGTTGGGCGAGTTCCGTCTGGGACTCAGTGTCGGCCTCAAATGCGATCCATTCACCATCCGGGGACCAGACCGGCTCAATCCAAAAGGGGGGCGGGGTATGCGTGGTGACGCGGCGTATGCCTGACCCATCGGCGTGCATCGCCCAGATGTCGTCGGAGTCCCCCCGGTCCGAAGCAAACACGATCTCGCCCGTGACCCCGTTCCAAGCCGCCCCCGGGACGTTCACGTTGTCCTGATCCTCCGCCGGCGTGATGCGATGGGCGTTGCTCCCGTCGACGTTCATGATCCACAACTCCGCCGGCCCCAGGTTGTAGCCACTGAGGAAAAGCGTGAAGACGACTCGCGTGCCATCCGGCGAAAAGGCGGCGTTTTGGGCACTGGAGTTCGGTTCCGAGGGGGTGTAGGCCGAGAACAGCAGCTCCGCGCCGTCCGGTCGCGGGGAATCCCGCGGACCTCCATCGTCGTTTCCGTCCGAAGTGTTCTCGATGTTCTCGTTTGGATCGTTCGGTGCCACGTATTGACAGCCGAACACGAAAAAGGTCGCCCCAAGACCCAGCACAAGCAAGGCGGCTCGCTTCATCAGACAAGCTCTCTCTCAACGAAGGTCATCCGGATAGGTTATCCGAGTCATTTCTCCCGAGCAGGATACCAGCCCATCCGGGCCTTTCAAGCGATGTCCGGGCGACTCCTGGGAGGCTGCGGCATCTTTCGCGCGAGAGGGTATCCGATGTACCGTGATTCGGCACAAGGCGTCGCAAGCTCGTTGGTTCCATCCGCTGCTTCTTGTTTGTCTGTGTCAGTCTCCACGCCTCCGGGGAAAAACCGGCACAATGGGACGCGCAGGTCAGATGAACGGAAAATCGACCATGAATCAGTCATCGAATCGGCGCGAACTGGTTGATCTTGCGTCAACCGAGGACGCCGCGCGGACCCCGCTGCGACATACGCGGCAGGCCGTGGTCGCGCTGGTCGTCGGCGCCTGCACGATCTTGGCCTGCGCTCTCGTCGGCTACCTCGCCTACGACGTCAATCGGGAGATGATCTTTCGCCGGGTTGCGAAGGAGAATCTAACCATCGCCCGTACCGTGGCCAACTACATTCTAGAACGGCCCGCAGCCGGCGACGAGGCAGCCATGACGCGATCGCTTGAGCAGATCCGTGCGTTCTGGACACGGTTTGATCCGCCTACCTCGGAGGCGTTTCTTTGCGTGGTGACCCCGGAAGGCAAATTGGTCGTATGCACAGCGCACAGCAACATGGAGGGCGGGCTGGTCAACGACCTTCCTTTGGGCAAGTCGAGCGTACCGGGCGCCGCGACAATCGGTGATCTGCTTTCCAGGAAACAGGATTTCTTCGGAGAGGATGTCACGCTCATGGGTGAGCGACAGCTCGTGGGTTTTGCCTACTCCGAAACACTGGATCGGGGCTTTATGGTTCATTTCCCCACTGCGCAGATCGAGAGCGACGTGGCCGCCGCCTCCCTGCCGTGGACGGTGGGAATCGTGGTCGTGGCAGGGTTGCTCATTCCGCTGTCGCTCGGATTGTTGCATCGTAGCTATTCATCGGCGAGGCGCGCCGCGCTGCGCTCCGAGGCGGCGCTGCGAGCCTCGGAGGCCGAGCACAGTGATCTATATGAGAACTCCCCGGACATGCACGTCTCCGTCGACGCACGAACCGCGCGAATCAGACGGTGCAATCAGACCATGGCCACCGCGTTGGGCTACGCCAAGGAGGAAATCGTCGGCCGACGCGTGTTTGATCTGTACCATCCAGACAGCGTGGAAGCGGCGAAACGGGCGTTCGATGCCTTCGTCACGACCGGCGAAGTGCATGACGCCGAGCTTCAACTCAAGAGAAAAGACGGTTCAACTCTCGACGTGAGTTTGAGTGTCTCGGCAATCCGTGATGAGAATGGCAAAGTTCTCTTCAGCAGGTGCAGTTGGCGCGACATCACCGAGCGAAAACAGACCGAGACGGCTCTGCGGAGACTCGTCGAAGTCTCTTCACGCCGGTTCGGCCAATCCTTCCTTGAATCTGCGGCGCTGGAGTTGGCCACGACCTTGGGTGCCGATTACACTATTATCGGGGAGCTTCAGCAAACAGAAAGAGAATCCATTCGGACGATAGTCTCCGTTGCCGATGGCACGCTTGTGGCCAATTGCGACTATGACTTAGCGGGCACGCCATGCGAGGGCGTTGTACGGAAATCCGTGTGTTCGTTTCCTTCGGGCGTGGCGGAGAAGTTTCCCAAGGACACGCTGCTCGAGCAAATTGGCGTGCAAGGCTACGTCGGCGTGCCGCTTATTGACTCGCAAGGCGCCGCCTTGGGCCTCGTGGCCGCCCTCTTTCGAAACCCCATCGACAACGCGGAATTCGCCGAATCCATTCTTCAGATATACTCATCACGGATCGGGAGCGAAATGGAGCGTTTGCGGTCCGACAAAGCGCTGGTCGAGAGCGAGGAGCGCTACCGGGCGATCGCGGAGGACACGCCCGTGTTGATCTGCCGCTTCCTGCCCGGCGCCGAGATCACGTATGTAAACGAGGCCTATTGCAAGTGTTTTCAAAAATCCGCGGACGAGTTGATCGGCCACACCTTCCTGACGACGATTGCCGAGGCGGACCGGGAAACCGTGATGGCCAACATCGCGGCGCTGACGATCGATTCGCCGACGCAGTCGCACGAGCATCAAGTCGTTGCGCCGGGCGGCGAACTCCGGTGGCAACGCTGGACGAACCGGGCGCTGTTTGACGACGCGGGAACGCCCGTTGCCTACCAGGCCGTCGGCGAAGACATCACCGAACGCAAACGGGCGGAGGAGTCGCGGCGGGAGAGCGAACTCCTTTTGCGGAGTATTCTCGACAGCATGATTACGTTCGTCGGACTCTTCACGCTCGACGGTGTGCTTGTCGAAGCCAACGAAGCCCCGCTTCGGGCGGCCAACCTAAAACGAGAGGACGTGATCGGCAAACCGTTTTGGGAAACGTATTGGTGGTCCTATTCGCCAAAAGTGCAACAAGAGTTGCAAGCCGCGTTGCGTCGAGCGGCTTGCGGCGAAACGGTTCGCTACGACGTGCCGGTGCGCGTAGCGGATGGCCGATTCATCACCATGGACGTCACGTTCGGTCCCCTCTACGACGAGTCTGGCGAGGTTGTCCAACTTGTAGGGTCGGGTACGGATATTACCGAGCGCAAACAGGCCGAAGAGGCGATACAGGAAAAAGAGAAACAGCTAGACAACTTGTTGTCCAACGTCGGCGTCATTGTCTTGGAGGGCGATCCCTTCAATATCTACTACGTCGGCGGGCAGGTCGAGCGCATACTCGGCTATCGAAAGGAGCTGTGGTTTGAGGATCCCGACGGACCGGTCGGTTTCTGGGCAAAGCACCTTCATCCTGATGACGTGGATAGCATTGAGAACTGTCGCAGTGCAATTGAACTCGGCAAGGACCACATACTCGAGTATCGCATGATCGCCGCCGACGGCAGGGAAGTCTGGTTTTATGACACGGTCACGGTGGAGACCGAACATGGAAAGCCGGTCAAGACACGATCCGTAATGGTAGACGTCACCGAGCGCAGGCATGTGGAAGAGGCGCTGCGGCGAAGCGAAGAGCGATTGGACCTGGCCGTCCGTGGCACGTCGGACGGCTTGTGGGACGCGGAGCTCGACACGGGAAAGGAGTACTGGTCACCTCGGTTCATGGAGCTGCTGGGTTACGACGAGGACGAGATCGAAGCAACCCACGATCGGTTTCTTTCGTTTCTTCATCCCGAGGACAAGGCGGAAGTCCTCGAAGCGATCCGGCTGCACCTGGAAGAGAATCAGCCCTACGATCACGAATTCAGGATGCAAACGAAATGCGGGGAATACCGATGGTTTCAGTCCCGCGGCGAGGCGTTGCGGGATGAGACGGGCAGGCCGTACCGCATGGCGGGTTCGATCCGCGACATCACTGAGCGCAAGCACGCCGAGGAGGAGCGACGGGAGCTCGAGGCCCAGCTCCGCCAGTCGCAGAAGATGGAAGCCATCGGCCAACTGGCCGGGGGCGTGGCGCACGACTTCAACAATCTGCTCACCGCGATCCTTGGCAACGTCGAGTTGGGCATGATCAGCGTGCGCCGCGAGTCGAGGACCGATCACAGCATTGTCGAATCGCTGGAGGAGATCGAAAAGGCTGCACACCGGGCGTCCCTATTGACGCGGCAGCTACTTGCTTTCAGTCGCCGGAGCGTCATGCAACCGGAAGTCCTGAACCTGAACCACATCCTCGAGGGTCTGGACGAAATGTTGCGGCGATTGATTACCGAGGACATCGCGCTCGAGACCGTCACCGACCCACAGTTGAAATCGGTGCGGGCGGACGCCGGTCAACTCGAGCAGGTCATTGTGAATCTATTGATCAACGCGACGCACGCCATGCCCAACGGCGGGCGGCTGACCCTGGAGACTCGCAACGTCACGCTCGACGACAGCTACACGACCAGCCATGCCGAGGCGCGGCACGGGCCGCACGTGATGCTGGTGGTCAGTGATACGGGGCACGGCATGGACGCGGCTACCCAGGAGCGCATCTTCGAGCCGTTCTTCACCACCAAGCCCGTGGGCAAGGGTACCGGGCTTGGGCTCGCTACCGTGCATGGCATCGTCAAGCAATTCGGAGGTCACATCGCTGTATATAGCGAGCCGGGGCGCGGTACGACGTTCAAGATCTACCTCCCAGCGATCGAGGCGACTCCCGCTGATCAGGCGCCGATTTCAGATTCGGACGCGCCGCGGCGCGGGCGCGAGACCGTCCTGCTATGCGAGGACGACCGATCGGTGCGCGAGTTGATCGCCGAGTTCTTGCGAACCGCCGGATACACGGTGATTACCGCCGCCAACGGCCGAGAGGGCTTGGAGGCGGCACAGGCGCACGGTGGTTCAATCGATCTGTTGATTACCGATGTGATCATGCCGGGCATGAACGGTCGCGCGTTGTCGGAGCAATTGCGCGTGACGCTCCCCGGGCTGCCGACCTTGTTCATCTCGGGCTACACCTCCGACGTTATCGCGCACCACGGCGTGCTGGACGAGGGTGTCGAGTTCCTGGAGAAGCCCTTTACGCAACAGTCGTTCTTGACCAAGGTTAGCGCCGTACTCAGCAGGGCGAGGTCGGAGGTCTAGCAGCCTGTTGAAAGAATCCAGTCTTGGATGTGGCGCCGGCGCCCGCAAGCGGGCTGGCTGGTTGCCGGTGAAAACACGGGCTGGAAGCCCGTGCCACACTAATTCAACAGACTGCTGATGGTGACTCGCCGTGCGGGTTACTTCTTGTTCAGCGAAAGGCTCGCGCTCTGTACGTCGCCGTCGGAGTCGATCACCACCAATGTAATCGTATGGGTTCCCTTGCTCACACCGGTCGTTCTCCATTTGTAGCTGATGGAGGAAGACGTACCGCTGACGGTGGCCACGAACACGCTTTCGCCATCGATGAGCCACTCGATCGTGGACAGCCCGTCCTTGTCGCGGATGTTCGCTTTGATCGTGACGTCGCCGGTGATCGACGCGCCGCTTGCCGGCGAGGTGAATTCGATTGGGGAATTGCCGGACGTGCTCGTCGTTGCGGAGCCGAACGTCACGGAAACCGTCTTCTCGCCGGAAGCGTTTCCGGCGTGATCCGTGGCCACGAACGACAGCTCGTGTGCCCCGCTGTTGTATGCGGACGTGTCGATGACGAACCGGTAGGGTCTGCGTCGGTCCGTCGCCACGGCTACGCCGTCGATCGAAAGTGTCACGTCGGCGACACCCCAATCATCGGTCGCCGAAACCTTGGCGACCGGACGTCCGGAGAGCACGTCGCCGTCATCGGGTTCGCTGACGGTCAGCTCGGGGGGACCGCTATCGGGGAGATACGTCGAACGAAGCGCCTGCTGCACCGCGGCCGCCGCGCGGACCGCGCCGAATCCATACTGATCGTCCTTGCCCGAGTCGCCGAGATCGACGGCCGTCTTGATGATCGCCGATTGGATCGTGGCGGGGCGAAGATCGGGATTGACCGACCATGCCAGAGCGGCGATTCCACTGACGATCGGCGCGGCGAACGACGTGCCGTCCGATGCCGTAAAAGCCCCGCCCATCGCGGTCGAGAGGATGCGGATTCCAGGCGCGACGACGTCCACGAACGGACCTGCGTCCGAGAAGCTCGCGAGTTGGTCCCGTCCGTCGACCGCGCCGACGAAGATTGCCTCCGCGTAACCGCTCGCGGTGGCCAGTCCGCCGTCATTGCCCGCACTGATGACCACGAGCGCACCGGAGTTGTACGCCCTGGTAGCCGCCGCACGGACGACGCGGTTCGACCATAGTGGTGCGAAGCTCACGTTGATCACACGCGCATCGCGGCCCAGCGCCCAGAGGATGCCCGCGGCGACGTGCCTCGCGGTGGTCTTGCCGTCGTCGTCGGAGACGCGCACCACGATGATCGGTGAATCCCACGTGACCCCGGCGACCCCGAGGTTGTTATCGGAGATGGCGGCGGCGACACCGGCGACTTTGGTCCCATGCCCGGCGGAGTCCGCGAAGTCGGCATTGTTATCGTAGATGTTCCATCCATCGATGATCTTGTCGGCGAGATCGGGATGATCGGGATCGACCCCGGTGTCGACGATGGCGATGGCGACGTCGTCCGCCCCCACGGTAACGTCCCATGCGTCGGGTACGTCTGCTTGGGTAAGATGGTCCTCGGATACGAAGAACGGGTCGTCGGGTACGGCCGACGCCTGGAGGATGTAGTTCTTATGGACTTCCTCGATCAGGCCGCTATCGATCGCGGCCTCGGCCGCCGCGTCAAGCGTGCCCTCGGGCACGGTCAGCACGGTGAGATCGATCTCGGGAAGCTCGTCGATGACCGTTGCCCCCACTTCTTGATAAAGCAGCTTGAGCGCCTCGAGGGGTGCGCCGGGATAGGGTTGAACGAGCAGCTCGGTCTCGACGTAAGGGAGCGCGGCCGTCGCGGGGTCGTCATCCTCGGCGAACATGGATGCGCCATTGGACGACGAATCCTGCGCTGACTCCGGCGTCGCTGGGACGCCGCAACCAACCGTCCAAACGCCAACCCAGCAGGCGGCTACCACCAAAACCGATGTCGTCCTAGCCATTTCGATCTTCCGATAACAGAACCCGGGGCACCCGGGCCACACCTACCAGCCAGTTGAACAAGCGGCGGCCGCCCCCGCGGCGGCGGAACGCGCAAGACGTGGGCCAACGACACCGCCATCGGAATACTCAGCTTGGGCCGCTACACCTACATTGTGCAATTCGGATCGGCGAAGTGCAGGGTGAAGATAATGACCGCTACGAGTTACACTGCTTATCGGGTGCCGAGCCAGACGTGCAGCGCCATCTTGGCGAAACGCAGATCACAACGACACCTCAGCAACCGATAACCCACCGTTGAATATGCGACGTCCGCCCTCCCATTGCGGACATGGGTATGCGATGCGCTGTCGAACTTTCGCGTCCGCCGCGGGGGCGGATCCTACTTGGTGGTCGAGGGACGGACGGTGCTTGGTGGCGCTCACCACGCGCGGAATTCCCATCGAGCAATCGTCGGCCGACCGCACGCACGTCTCCACCGATCCCGTATTCCTTCGCCGCCCCCGCATGCCTCCACCAATCCCGATCCGACCGGACTGCTTCCACGGCCACCGAACCTTGACCGTGCCTCCGCATACACATACCGTACGGTCCGTCGCGTGCCACACGTTCCCGGGCAGTCCGCCAAGCCGTGGTCTGGTACGGTTTGCCCATTCGATCAGAAGAACATCTTGCGTGGAGCTGGAAAACTATGGCGATACGAGTCGGTATCAACGGGTTCGGCAGGATCGGGCGTTTGGTGTTCAGGGCGATGGCGGCTCGGGGCGGCGAGTTCGAAGTCGCGGCGATCAACGATCTGAGCGACGCGGCGACGCTCGCACACATGCTCAAGTACGATTCGGTCCACGGAAGGTTCAAAGGGTCGATCGAGTCGGTCGGCGATTCGCTGGTCGTTGACGGGAAAGAAATCAAGATACTCAGCGAGCGGTCGCCCGCGAAACTGCCTTGGGGTGATCTGGGCGTCGACGTCGCGCTCGAGTCGACCGGGGTCTTCACGAAGCGGTCCAGCGAAAAGGGCGGCTACGGCGATCACCTTACCGCCGGCGCGAAGAAGGTCATCCTGAGCGCGCCGGCAAAGGACGATCCAGACCTGATGGTCGTATTCGGGGTCAACGATGACCAGCTTTCCGCCGGGCATCTGTGCGTGTCCAACGCGAGCTGTACGACGAACTGCCTCGCACCCCTCGTCAAGGTGCTCCACGACAGCTTCGGGCTCGTCGAGGGTTTGATGACGACGATCCATGCGTACACCAACGATCAACGAATCGCCGACCTGGTACACTCGGACCCGCGCCGGGCGCGAGCGGCCGCGATCAACATCATCCCGACCAGCACCGGCGCCGCGAGGGCCGTCGGCAAGGTCATGCCGGAACTGAACGGCAAGCTCAACGGCTTCGCGCTGCGCGTGCCCGTAGCCGATGGCTCGATCGTCGATTTTGTGGCCACGCTGAAGCGGTCGGTGACGCGCGACGAGGTCAACGCCGCACTGAAGACGGCGGCCGAAGGGCCGATGAGGGGGATCCTCGAGTTCAGCGCGGACCCGCTCGTCAGCTCCGACATCATCGGCAACCCGCACAGCTCGATCGTGGATTCCTTGAGCACGATGATCATGCCGGCCGACGGCGGGACCATGGTCAAGGTCATTTCATGGTATGACAACGAGTGGGGCTACTCGTCTCGGACGGTGGACCTGATCGCGCTAATCGCGAAGCTCTAGCAGTCCATTGTTCGACGGGTTGTTAAGGATCCGTGTAGAAATAACCGGATCGTTTTCCTGGTCGTCATCCTGAGCGAAGCGAAGGATCTCACCTGCAATTCTCGCGAGATTCTTCGCTGCGCTCAGAATGACCGTCGTGCCGATTGAACCAGTTATTCTTGCGCGGATCCTAAGCATGTCGTCTCCGTTCCACGGGCGCGAGGTTAGCAGCCCGTTGAACAACAGGATGTTTTGTCGCACCGACCATGGGTATGAATCGTGAAAAAGTCCGTTGATCAAATCGACGCCCGCGGCAAGCGGGTTCTCGTCCGTTTGGACCTCAACGTGCCGCTCGACGGCGCGGGCGGCATTGCCGACGACAAACGCATCGTCGCGGCGCTGCCGACGATCAAGCGTTTGATCGACGATGGCGGCCGCGTCGTGCTGATGAGCCACCTCGGACGACCGATGGGCGAACCCGAAGATCGGCGGCGATTCTCGCTGGCGCCGGTGGCGAAGCGTCTTTCGGAGCTCTTGGGCCGGCCGGTGAAAATGATGTCCGATTGCATCGGCGAGACGGTCCGCGCGCACGTCGGTGCAATGACCGACGGCGACGTCTGCCTGCTCGAAAACCTCCGCTTTCACACCGGCGAGACGATCAAGGACAAGAACGCCGACACCGATGCGGCGCTTCGCACCATCAAGGACCATTTCGCAGCAGCGCTCGCGTCGCTGGGCGACGCATTCGTCAACGATGCGTTCGGCACGTGCCACAGAGACAACGCCAGCATGGTCACGTTGCCGAAGATGATGCAGGGCAAACCTCGGGTCGTGGGGTATCTCGTACAGAAGGAGCTAAGGTTTCTCGGCGAGGCCGTGGCGGACCCCGCCCGCCCGTTCGTCTGCATACTCGGCGGGGCCAAGGTCTCCGGCAAGCTGGAAGTCATCCACAGCTTGCTGAAGAAATGCGACACGATCCTCGTAGGCGGCGCGATGGCGAACACGTTTCTCGCGGCCGAGGGGCAACCAGTCGGCGCGAGCCTCGTGGAACCGGACCTATTCGAGACGGCTCGCGAACTTCGAGCCGAAGCGGGAGGGCGTCTGCGCGTTCCCGTGGACACGGTAGCCGCCGCGGAGATTCGTGAGGGAATCGAGACCCGAATTTGTGAGGGATCAATCCCGGACGGTCTCATGGCCCTGGACATCGGGCCTAGCACGGTCGCCGCATACGAGGACGTCATCGCGACGGCGAAAACCATCGTCTGGAACGGCCCGATGGGCGTTTTCGAGACCTCGCCCTTTGATGCTGGTACAATAGCGATTGCCCAAGCGGTGGCCGCGGCAACCGACCGGGGCGCCGTGACGGTAATCGGCGGCGGCGACAGCGCGGCCGCGGTAGCCAAAACCGGGCTGACCAATCGGATGACCCACGTCTCCACCGGCGGCGGGGCGTCATTGGAGTTCCTCGAAGGCAAGGCATTCGAGGCGATCAACGTGTTGGATGACGCATAGGTAGCCTGTCGAAAAAGTAGCGGCCGCCCCCCGTGGCGGCCGTGGAACACTGCAAGATCGCGGATCAACGATACCGCTGTCGTTTTTCAACCGGCTGATAGGAATCGATAGACGATGCCAGCGAAAGGGTAAGCCGTGCTCAAGACGCTTCGACTTCATAACTTCAAGACGTTTCTCAACACCGAGATCAACTTCACGCAGCGGCACCTCATCATCGGGAAGAACAACAGCGGGAAGACAAACCTGTGCGCTGCGCTTCGCTTCCTGAGCGCCATAGGCACATCGGATTTTGCTACCGCCCTTCGTACGTTGGCTGGGGGAGTTCATGAGATCACAAACTGGGCGTCCCGTAGCGACACCGTGGAACTAGCATGCGAGTGCGAGCTCCCGTTTGGCGACGACACGCTTACCTACACCTACACCGTAAAGCTCCAGATTTCGCCATCGCAGCGAACACCCGGCAAGGCCCATTCGGAACTGAACGTAAAGGAGGAACGTCTTAGTGTGGATGGGGCTTATTACAAATACAAGGACGTTGATCTCTTGAAATGCGACGGGCGACAGGTCGCGCTTCTCGAGGAGTCCGCGCCCGAAAACGCAACGCTAACTACATCAATCGGCCCACTTGCGTCACAAGACGCATCCATGCTTTCGAAGCTGTACGAATCGGAGACCAATCCGCGTGCGATCTTGTTCAGGCGCTATCTCGCCAATTGGAGGTATCACGCTCTCAGTCCTTTGGCCATGCGGATCGGTTGGAAAAACTACCCCGCGACCCCGCAGCCCTTCTCCGGGTCAGGAGACAATCTCGCCAACCTCCTTTACGCGCTCAAGACGATGGATGAGCGGAGGTACCGGTCGATCATCGATCTAGTTCGATTACACGTCGAACCAAATCTCGAGGCCATCAACTTCATCCCATCGCCTGATCAGCCACCCGTACCGATGATCCACCATCGCCTAAAGCCACAGGCATCCTGGACCGGATTGTCCGACGGAACGCTTCGCTTCCTGGCGTTGTGTCTCGTCATCGAAAACGCGACACAATCCGGTGAAGTGCCTGCGCTGAGCGTGATCGAGGAACCGGAGAATGGTATATACCCGGGCCTCCTACGCACTTTGTTTGACATGTTCGAAGACCGGGCTCCGATGGCGCAGTTTCTCATGACGTCTCACTCACCCTACTTTGTCAATCTCTTTGACGGCTCTCGCGACTCCGTGACGCTGCTGCGCCGTGAAGAGGAAAGAAGCACGATTGTCCCGATTCCACCGGCGGATGTTGATGATCCAGATCGCGAGCTCCTGGCCGAGCAATACTCGATGGAGCTGTTCGGTTGATCACGAGAATCGGCGTTCTCTACGAGGACGTGACCAGCCTGGGGTTTCTCGACGGCCTGCGGCAACGGCTGCGCTGCGATGCCGAACTCGTGCGCCCGACCGGTGCAATCGCAAAGACGCCACACTTGACCCGAAGAACCGCGAAGCGTGCCTGGGAGTTCTTCCAGGCGAGGGGGGTCGATCTTGTCGTTCGGTTTACGGATGCGGACAAGGATCCATGGCAGCGAAAGCAACAAAGGGAAACGACGCTCTTCCCGGAGGGCGCGAGCGGTTTGGTCGTTTGCGGCGTCGCCGCAAGAAATGTCGAGGATTGGTTGGCGTTGGATGTCGGGTACCTGGCCAAAGCACTGCGAATCGAGGCTTCGGAACTTCGCGATGGGCCTGATCGAACTGGGCGGATAAAGCACGCGATCAATGTTGCTACCACATCTAGCGGTGAGGAGAAAAGTAACTTGGTGTCGCGGATCGTCGCTCAGGCTCCTGGCGATGTCTTTTGCCGATGGCTCCAACGGGACGACTCGCTGCGCACATTCTACCAGGACTGCCGCAGCGCCGCCGCCCAAGCCGACTGTGAGACCCCCAACGAGTTAGAATCTGAATGACGAACGGCTTTCCAGGCAAACCCGGCATTCGAATCGCCCCTTCCCTCCTCGCGGCCGATTTCGCGCGGCTTGCGGAATCGGTCGCGGTGGTCGAACGGGCCGGCGCCGAAGTGTTGCATCTGGACGTCATGGACGGGCATTTCGTGCCGAATATCAGCTTCGGCCCGCCGATCATCGCGTCGCTCCGTGAGCGGTCCAAGATGTTCTTCGATGCCCACTTGATGATCGAGGAGCCAAAGCGATACGCCGAGGCATTCGCCAAGGCGGGCTGCGATCTGATTACTTTTCACATCGAAGTGACCAACGATCCGGCCTCGGTCGTGGATCATATCCGGGCGCTCAACATTGGCGTGGGGGTTTCGATCAATCCGACTACCCCCGTCGAGAGCGTCCGTGATATACTGGACGCCGTGGATATGGTGTTGGTGATGAGCGTGTGGCCCGGTTTCGGTGGGCAATCGTTCATCCCGGACGTGCTCGGCAAGGTCGAGCAGCTTAGGGGGCTGCTCCGCGACGACCAGCGTCTCGAGATAGACGGCGGAATCGACGCGGCTACGATCGGCGACGCCGCGCGGGCCGGCGTGGACACCTTTGTGGCCGGAACGGCCGTGTTCCGCAGGCCCGACCCCGCACATGCGTTCGCGGAGTTGGGCAGCCTTGCGGCAGCGGCTGGCGGAGCCGGTGTGGGGTAAGACCGCCCACGGACGGTGGTTTTGAGATTGGTAAGACAAATGGCCGAACGTGCGACGACAGGTGTGCCTGCGGGGCTTTGGACCCGTTGCTCTAGCTGCGGCCACATGGTCTATGAAAAAGAGGTGGCCGAGGCGCTCAACGTGTGCCCCGAATGCGGATACCACCGCCGCACGGACGCACGCACGCGAATCAAACAGCTCGTCGATCCGGACTCGTTCGAGGAGTTTGCCGCCGACCTGCAGGCTACCGACCCGCTGAAGTTCAAGGACCGCATCACCTACGCGGACCGCCTCAAGCAGGAACAGCGGCGCACCGGCGAGAAGGACGCGATCGTTGTGGGCAAAGCGTTCATTCGCGGACGTGCCGTGATTCTGGGCGTGATGAACCCGAAATTTATCATGGCCTCGATGGGTGCGGTGGTCGGCGAGAAGGTCACGCGGGCCATCGAGCGCGCGACCGAGGACAACCTCCCCCTCATTCTCGTCACCGCATCCGGCGGCGCCCGGATGCAGGAGGGGATGGTCTCGCTCGTACAAATGGCGAAGACGGCGGCCGCGCTCGCGCGGCTCGACGACGCCGGCGGGCTGTACATCGTCGTGGCCACCGATCCCACGACGGCCGGTGTCGCGGCGAGCTTTGCGAGCCTCGGCGACATCGTGATCGCCGAACCCAAAGCGATGATCGGGTTCGCAGGCCCCAGGGTGATCGCCAATACGATCAACGCGGAATTGCCGGAGGGGTTCCAGACGGCGGAGTTCATGCTCGAACACGGATTCGTCGACCGCATCGTTCATCGATCGGAGTTGCGAAGCGAGATCGCCCGTATCATCGACTATTGCGGCAAATAGCGATTACAAAGCGAACGGGCAAACGGCGGCGCTCAGGGTGTTCCATGCTCGCGCGGCGACGAACATCTGACAACCGGCCGAGCGGTCCAACCACGGCCAGCCGCCGCCACACTTCACTTCGAGTGACGGCATCATCGAACGCCAATGGCGCATAGATTGCGCGCCAAATCTCCGAAAGTATTAGGTTGCCGCGCGCCGATCAATCTGGTATAAGGATCCAAGTGGCGTCTGATGGCACACGTCACCACGGACGGTGATTCAGCGAAGGACCAGCGAAGGACCAGGGATGGACCAGCGGTCGCGCATGACCAAGACACTCGGCTGCCTCGCCACGGCCATGACCGCCGCCGCGGCCCTGCTCGCTTGGGCCGATCCTACGGTTTCGGTTCCACGCACCAATCGCAGTCCCGACGAGATTCGTCAGTCGGTCCACGATCTGCTAGCTGAAGGCGCTTCCTTCGATCCCAATATGTGGCACGACGTCGAGATTCTCGCGTGCCCGTCGACGGCGCGGCCCGCACGGTTCCTTACGTCGCTGCCTGCCGAGGCGGACTACCATTTGCTCGTGGACGATGACGCGCGGCTCGCTCAAACCGACTTGTGGCGCGGGCAGTCCGACGTGGCCGATGCCCCCCATACGCTGCGCATCGGCGTTTCCCGGCGGGCGCCCGGTCAACCGATGTCGTCCGCCCAGTGGTTCTGCGTACGCACGCTGGTCACCTCGCTGAGCGCCGTGGCCGGCTCCGACCAGCTCGCGCGTTCGGTGCGACTGCATCCGTCGTGGGGCAGCATCTACGGCATCGAAGACGGAACGCTGGTCGCCTTGGAAGCGGCCAACCGTTGAGTCTTGCCGGGCAAGCGCCTATGAGCATTTCCGCTGCTTTCCACCCTTTCGGTGCTTTGGAAGCGTCCGCCCCCCGCGGCGGACGTGTCATTCGAGGCTGCCAACCTTTTCGATCCCGCTGCCCATGCATTGAAACTGCTACAGAGCGTTGCCTGCTCTCGTGCAGCGTGCGAAAGATCGAACATCCCGCTTGGTCCAACGGCCGCCACGGGGGGCGGACGCTACTCCGTAAGAAACTCTGCTCTTGCCACAGCGCAGTTACCCGCCCGACACACCCGCTGCCCGCGCCGTGCTTAGGCGCCTGTCGACACAACACGC
>JADFHG010000474.1 GCA_022567365.1 Planctomycetota bacterium
TTCATGATACGGCTCCTTGTTTGATGGATTTCTCAAAAACCACCGTCAAATATGGAGCCGTTCGTCTTGAATTTCAAGTAATCGACCACCCGCAGAGCGGGTGGCTTTAGGAAGCCCCCCCGAGGGGGGCGTTGGGTTCAGGAAGGCCCCGTTGGGGCCGTTGTCAACGTCTACTTGAGGTCCAAGTCGCCTTGGCCACTTTCAAGCTGTTCCTGGTCGCGAATGTACTTCCGCACCTTCTTCTCGTCCAAGCCAACGGTGCTGACCCAGTATCCCGTGGCCCAGAAGTGCAGCCCCGTCATCCGCCGGTGCCCCATCAACTCCCGATGGACACGCACGGCACGGGCATGGGAAAACCGCGGGTCGGACATCCACCATGCCCGCGCCTTCGGCTTGGGCATGCTACCCGGCCGGGAATGTCATTTGACGGACGCTCAGTCCTTGATTCGACGGGCCAATCGTGCGATTTGCAGCTCCAGGCGCTTGATCTCGCGCGTGAGGGCGTTCTTGTTGAGCTCCATCCAGTACCAGACCTTCATCATGGAAACGGCCGACAGGCAGAGGATGCACGCAACCGCCCACATCAACATGTCCCGCGTCGCCTCCGCCTGAAAGAACTTGATGGCGGCGAGAACGCCCATCACCATGAAGACAATGGACCAGGATACCGCCATCACGGCGAGCCATTTGTACCTGCCGCGAAACGTCTCCATGATCGTCTCGAACATTGACGGTTCATCGCCGACATCGGCCAGCGCCGCCGCGTCTTCGTCGCGCAGCGCCTCACGGATCTTCTTGTCCAATTCGCTCATTCGTTCATCCTTTCCAACGCTTGTCTCAGGCGATTCCTCGCGTGGTGCAGGCGCGATTTCACCGTTCCCTTGGGAATCTCCAGCACCTCGCCGATCTCCGAAACGCCCATCTCGTCAAGGTAATGAAGCGACAGGATCGCCCGCTGTTCGCCGGGCAGTTTGGCCATCGCGTCACGTATGTGTGCCGCGTCGTCTTCCTGATCCGCAGCGCCGGTGACCGCACGAGGCGCCGATGCGGCAGCGTCTCGCAAGTCCGATGCCGCGCTTCGCAGCACGACGCGTCGCCTCGTCCAATCGGCGCACTTGTTGACCGCAATCCGATAAGCCCAGGAGCGGAATCGCGCGGGATCGTCGAGGCGCCTCAGGCCCCGAACGATCGCGAGCCATGTTTCCTGCACGGCGTCCCGCGCGGACTCGCGATTTCCCGTCAGGCGCCATGCGAGCCTTCCGAGGCGCGGTTGCCATCGCGTGATCAGCGCCCGGAGTGCGTCGTCGTCGCCCTCCTGACAGCGAAGCACCAACAGCTCGTCCTGAATGTCTTCCGGCGTCCTGCTCATCGTCCGCATGGGTACAGTCGCACGACGTGAGACTTGGTTCAATGAAACCGCGGGGAAAAACGATCGGTCGGCGATTACAGCGCGGCAAACGGGGGATTCCCGGACGCGGAAGGCCTCCGGCGGATGGGTCGGCCTTCGAACACCGACGGCCTTTTCATGCAACGATTCGTCGATTCCTCATTGACGAGGCGATGAGGTCATCGGAACCGGATCGCATGACGCTCACGACTCGGCCCGCGATTGCGACTGCGGCGGTGTCATGCTACCCCCCCAAGAGCGGCGATCGTCCAAGCAGGTTGATGACCTGCGGCATCACATCGGCGCCGGTGATGAAACCGAGCCCGCCCGACGTACACGCCCGCTCGCCGAACGCAGTCACACCGTCCACTCGAACGCCCTGCCCGTGGAACAGGATCGGAACCGGATCGGCGGAGTGCGCGCATAGCTCGGAGGGGGTGCTATGATCGGCCGTGACGACGAGCAAGGCACTCTCGGGCAACGCGTCGAACGCGGCTGCTGCCTCGTCGATCCGCTCCGTGAAATCCTTCTTGCCCGCGAAGTTTCCGTCCTCGGCGAGCGAATCGGTGGCCTTGACGTGTACGAAGACGAAATCGTATTCGGAAAGACTCTCGAGCGCCAAGTCGAACTTCGCCCGAATGTCGGTGTCGGGAAGGCCCGTCGCGCCGGGGCAATCCAATACGGTCATGCCGAGGAACGCGGCCACCCCCTTGTACAAACCGCCGCCCGCGATGCAGCATCCGTCAAGTCCGTAACGCTCTTTGAAACTCGGGAGACGGCGATACTGTCCGGCGCCTCGCAGCAGGATGTAGTTGGCCTCGAAAAGTCCCTCGGCGCGCCGCGCACGATTGTCCGGGTGTCCCTTCAATATCTCATGGGCGCGGGCGAGAAACTGATTCAGCGCGTCGGCGGTTCGCTTGGCGCTCGGCGAATCGTCCGTCGCGGTAACGGTCGAGGCGGCGACACCCTCGACGTGTGGGTCGTTGTCCGTGATCGCGGCGGAGAGATCGGGTCCGCGCATGACGACGACTGCCCGGTGTGCGGTGCCCGGTTTGACGAGAAACGTCACGCCGTCGATCTCCATGCCGTCGAGCATCTTCGTGAACGGCTCGACCACGCGGATGCGACCGGCGCGGCGATCGACGATCTCGAGCTTGTCGTCCACCGTACCCAGATTGCCGCGCATGGCCACGTCGCCGTCCTCGAGCGGAACACCGATGCCCGCGGCTTCGATCGGACCGCGACCGGGGTAATACAGCGACCGCTCATACCCGAAAATCGCAAGGTGGGCGACGTCGCTCCCCGGGCGCACGCCGCGACCGACGGTGTGCATCATGCCGCACTCGGCTGACGTCGCCAATCGATCGAGATTCGGCGTATGGGCGGCCTCGAGCGGCGTTCGGTCGCCGAGGGCGGCGATGGGTCGATCGCCAAGACCGTCGATGATGAGAAGGATGGCTTTATCGATCATGGTCTGCTCCTGGGCACGACATGAGAATCGGCCACGTGGACTCGCAGCCTTGGCGTCCGCGGGTTGGCGCGGGTCGGTGCCGTCGGGCGCACTCTAGCGTCCCGGACCGGCTAGTTCAACCGATCGTCGGCGCAGTTCCGATTGGTCAAACCCCATCGATCCACCCTCAACGAGTCCGGCAGGCCGAATTGGATTCCTAGCCGAAGCTCGTGCGCAGAACTCCCCCGACCATACGACGTCCGATAGTGAGCACACATGGTTGTTCGTCCGCTGTTTTCGAAATCGCCACGTCGGGTTAAGGGAACATTGCCCGTTGTTCTCAGACATCATGCGCTGGAAACCCGCGCCCGCGTTGCCGATACGCAGGCTAGCAGCCTGTTGAAAAAGTGTGGGACGGGCTAATAGCCCGTCTTATCACCGGCTATTAGCCGGTGCCACACCTGTTTTCACCGGTCGAAAACAGGTGCCACACACAC
>JADFHG010000475.1 GCA_022567365.1 Planctomycetota bacterium
AATGGTTCGCCACGCGGGGCGGACGCTGCAAATCACTCGACCACGCTCTAAAGGGCCATGCGGTAGATCTCCGCCAGATCGGCTTCGCCCACCTCGCGGGGGTTGAACCGCGCCGTCCACTGCGTGGCCGCAACCGACGCGAGTTCGGATACGTCGCCCTCGGCCACACCGAGCGCGGTGAGTCGTCTCGGCATGCCGCTGGAATCGAACATGGCTTCGATCCGTTGTGCGAGTGTTTCGGGGTCTTCGCACAAGATCGCGTATGGGTTGGCGCCGCCGGCGCAATTGTAGCGAATCACGTGGGGAAGCATGACGCCGACCGCGACCCCATGAACGATATCAAACCGCGCGGTTAGGGGATTCGCACACGCATGGGCGGCGCCGAGCATAGAGTGCTCGATCGCGCATCCCGCCAGATGCGCTCCGATCAGCATCTTCGTACGGGCGGAAAGATCGTCGGGATCAGTCATCGCGCGTTCGAAACCCCGTTCCAATCGAACCCACGCTTCCTTCGAGAAGGCGAGTGACTCTGCCGTGCGCTTGGTCGTGCCCGCGGTTTCCACCGCGTGAGAAACGGCATCGATTGCGGTTGCGGCTGCAACCAATCGAGGTTGCGTGGCGGTTAGCTCCGGGTCGAGAATCGCGACGCGGCAGGCGGCTTTGTCGTCTCCACACGCCATCTTCTGATGCGTAATCGGGTCGGCGATCAAGGCGAATGATTGGGCTTCGCTGCCCGTGCCGGCCGTCGTCGGCACGGCGATCATCGGGAGCATCGGTTGGGTCGCCTTGCCGACGCCCCAATAGTCGGCCATCGTGCCGCCGTTGGTGAAGACGAAGTTCGCGCCCTTCGCGCAGTCCATCGCGCTTCCGCCGCCGAGTCCGACGATGAAATCGACCTCGTGGCGACAGGCCTCCTTGACGGCCGCATCGACGTGCTCGGTCGTCGGGTTCGGTTCGACTCCGTCAAACACGTGTACGTCGAGACCCGCCGCCCTCAGCGACGCCAGCGCGCGATCGGCGTGACCCGCTGCCTCGAGGCCCGGATCGGTGACCAGCAGCACTGTTCGCGCGCCCTCCGCGCGGGCCAATGCGCCGAGCGAAGCGAGCTTGCCCGCACCGAACACAACCCGTGTGCGCGATTCACTTATGATCGCCGGCAAATCATCGAGGGGATCGGTCATGGCGGGAGAACTCATGCGACCGGTTCGATCTGAAACGCGCGGCGGTGGTATAGGTGCTCGAAGAGATTGCCCTCGTGCGGTTGATCCCAACTGAGCTGGACGGTCGGAATCGCGCCGATGTTGAGACGGTCCACGTTGGGTGACGCCATCAGCGCGTGCGTGAGCGCTGTGTCCGAAGTGATCGCCGATACGACCAGCGACGGACCGATCGCGTCGGGAATGTCCATCGACGGGCACTCGACGACGGCGGCGTAGGGGAAAAGGAACTCGCGGTTGGCCAGCGGATGCTGCGAATCCTCGCACCGGATGATCGTTGGGAGAATGTACGCGCAGTTGCCCTTTTCGACGAGACGAGGGGTTCCACGAAGCTGTTCAGTCAAATCGACGGCGCCTTCGCGTTGCAGATCATGGTCGATTGCATCAGACATCGCGTGCGCGACGCGCGGGTCGGCGAACGCGGCGATCCGGGCGTTTGGATCGTCGGCCGGTAGCGCCGCGATACCGGCGAGGCGCTCGGCCAGTGCATTCGCAATGGCATCTCCATGCTTCGGCACCCAAATGCCCGAGGCGTTGATGCACGAGCGCCCGCCGTTGGCTGCGATCGACGTCACCATGAGGTCGACGAAGCGCGGCCAGTCGTCAATGAGATCGTCGCCGATGACGATCTTGCTGAGACCCGGACCGTGGATCTCGACCGTCGGGTCGGCGCGATAGGGATCGGTTGTGGCCGAACCGCCGAAGATCATGGAGCGATCCACGCAGCGCAGCAGTTCGCCCGCGCCGGCGTGATCCGTCGGATAGAATCCGAATGCCTCACGCGGGACACCCGCGGCGGCGAAGGCCTCGATGATGCGGTATGGAGTCCACGGTTCCTCTCTGCCCGGCTTGAGCACGATCGGCGTTTTCAGCGCGATCGCCGGCATCCAAAGCCCGTGTACGCCGGGCGAGTTGCTCGGCAACACAGCGCCGAAGGTCTTCGCGCTTCGTGCGAAACTGACCATCCGGCCGTCGTGTTGCCCGTAGCCTCGATCGAGCACCGCGGGGTCGATACCGCGCGTCAGCCCCGCGATGATCGCATCCATCTGATCGAACACACGATGAACCTTCTCCGCATTCGTCCGGCAATACGAAACGGGCATCCCCGTCGTGGCCGAGAGATGAACAAGGTAGTCGTCGAAAGTGTGCGCCTCATCACCGATCGGCAGGGTCGCGGTCATAAATAGCTCGCCCGCCTTCTTGCAGACGGCCAATAGCTCCGTCACGGTAAACGACTCGAGCACGTTGGCGTTCATGCGGCGGATATCGCGCGCCACGAGCCCGCTGTTGGCTTGGCTCACTTGCGCTACCGGTTGGCGCGTGGCGTGGTGGACGATCTCGACTTTGTCGATGCTCTCGTAGGGTCGGCCGTTTCGTAGGATTGGAATGTGGAGCATGGGTCAGGAGCGCCGTTTCGTTTTGGGAAGCCGGCCGGGAGTCGCGACGGCGGAGTAACCGGTCAGCTTGCTGGTATAGTGATTCATACGGATGACCTCTCATTCGAACCTAGCAGCCTGTTGAAAAACTCCGGCATTGTGAGGGTACTTTCGGCATCAAATACCTAGTCTTGGAGCACGAAAGTACCCTTTCGTCAAGGCGTTTTTCGTTACTCGGCCAGGCTCCTAGTTCTACTGCGGCGCTTTTCTCTATGCCGCCAACAAAGCTTTTTCCGATGAATCAAGTAGCGTGTTACGCAAGGCGAACGGATCCGTTCTCGATCTCGTGGTTATTGTTGTCAGGAGGACACGATCATGATCAAGGAAGATCTGCGCGCCTGCGCCAAGGAACTCGTCGGATTCCATCAACGCTTCGCCCCGTGCTTCGGACGGGTCGAATGTCAAGGCCATGCCTTTCATTATCTTCAAGGATTGCTCCTTGCCCCGGACCGCAAGAGCGTCGAGCCGATGGTGCTGCAGTTCGCCGAGGGAAACGTCGTACCCATGCAGCGGTTTCTGACTCGCGGGCATTGGGACACGGTTGACGTTCAACGGGAAGTCCAGGCGGTCGCCGCACAGCGGTTGGCACCCTCCGCCAGCGGCAGCGCGGTCGGTCCCGTACTGGTGATCGATGAGAGCGGGTTTACCAAGAAGGGCACCCACAGTGTCGGCGTCGCCCGG
>JADFHG010000476.1 GCA_022567365.1 Planctomycetota bacterium
GCCGTACTCCCGCTCGCTCGTCGCCGGTGGTTTCGAGGAAATGTCGTATGCCACGCGGTTGACGTCTCGTACTTCGTTCATGATGCGCGTCGATATCCGACCCAATAGCTCATAGTCCACGTGGACCCAGTCGGCGGTCATGAAGTCCGAGCTTTCCACAAACCGGACGACGATCACGTGCTGACCTTCGTAGGTCCGGTCGTCGCCCATCACACCGACCGTATTTATGGGAAGGAGCACGCCGAAGGCCTGTGCGATCTTGCGATACCAGCCGGCCGTGCGCACCTCCTCCAGGATAATGTCGTCGGCGGCCCGGAGCAGCGCGAGCCTTTCGCGCGTGACCTCGCCCATAATCCTCACCGCCAAGCCCGGACCGGGGAATGGGTGGCGCCAGACGATCTCCTCGGGGAGCCCGAGATGTTCTCCGACGCGCCGGACCTCGTCCTTGAACAAGTCGCGCAGCGGTTCGACCAATTCGAACCCGAGCTCTTTCGGCAGCCCACCCACGTTGTGATGAAGCTTGATCTTGGCCGACTCCCCACTGTGGCCTTGACCGGACTCGATGACGTCGGGATAGAGCGTGCCCTGCGCGAGGAACTTCGCGCCGTGAACGCGCTCGGCTTCGGCTTTGAAGACGTTGATGAACTCGTGCCCGATGATGATCCGTTTGCGTTGCGGGTCGGTCACGCCCGCGAGTTTGTCGAGGAAGAGGTCGGCGGCGTCCGCGATGTGGAGGTCCATCTTGAAATGTCGTCGAAAGGTATCATCGACGAGACCGGCTTCACCGTTGCGCATCAACCCGTTGTCCACGAAAATGCAGGTGAGTCGATCCCCGATGGCCTCGTGGATCAGGGCGGCTACCACGCTGCTGTCCACTCCCCCTGATAGCCCGCAGATGACACGGTGTTCGTCGCCGACTTGGGCTCGGATGGCTTGGATGGTATCGTGGGTGACGTTGCTGACCCGCCAATCCCCCGCGCAGCCGCAGATCTCATAGAGAAAATTGCGGATGATCTGTCCGCCGCAAACGGTATGAGTCACTTCGGGGTGAAACTGCACGCCGTAGAACGGTCGGCTTAGATGGGCGACGGCGGCATAGGGGCAAAGCTCGGTGCGTGCGAGCGGGCGGAAGTCCGACGAGAGTCGTTGGACGACGTCGCCATGACTCATCCAGACGGCGGTCGACTCGGGCAGGTAGGCGAGAAGTTTGTCATGATCGATCACCTCGAGTTGGGTCCGCCCGTATTCGCTGGACTCGCCGCCCTCGACCCCGCCGCCCATCATCTCGCAGGCGAGCTGCATACCATAACAAATACCCAGGATGGGCAGATCGAGATCGATGATCTCCTGCCGGCACCGCGGCGCGTCGTCTCCGTACACGCTCTTTGGACCGCCGGATAGGATCAGCCCAACGGTGTTGTGTTCGCGCAGCTCTTCCTCCGTCACGTCGGGTGCGACGACCACACTATGCACGTGGTTTTCGCGGACGCGGCGCGCGATGAGTTGGACGTATTGGCCGCCGAAGTCGATGATGGCGATCGTCGCGGGTGGCATGTTACTCCTCCATTCTCGTCGCGCGGTTTGCGAACAACATCGCGTTGACGCCTTCATCGTACAGTTTTACGCCGGCATGAAAAACTGAAGACGAAGACCTTGAACCAGCAAGCCATCGATCATGTCTAATCCATAGTACCAGGTGTACGACGCTCCGCCGACGATGACGGGAAGGGCGAATCCAAAGAACGCGGCCACGCGCCATCGCGTCTTTGGCGGCGCGGAGAATCCCAGACGCACGAGCCAGAACCACCACATGGCGATTCCCGTACCCGCGACGGCGGCCCCCGACCAGAGCAGTCCAGTGTCCAATCTGGTCCACCAGGCCCCCCACTGAGCCATCGATCCGATGTAGGCGATGGGCCGAGACGCGAAAATGACGACGGCGGCGAAGATCGGCACGATCCACGCGGTGCTATAGTGCATCGCCGCGGTCATTCGCTGTTCGCTGCGGTATTGCGGGCGATGGGCCGACCGCGCCCCCGCCTGCACAAGCAACATCGTCAGCCACAACAACAGAAGACCCAGCAGCATCGCGG
Source organism: Planctomycetota bacterium (assembly GCA_022567365.1). Taxonomy (GTDB): domain Bacteria; phylum Planctomycetota; class Phycisphaerae; order UBA1845; family UBA1845; genus JADFHG01. Next base: position 2,094 of record JADFHG010000476.1, read on the forward strand.
CCGCAACCCCGAGCGTCGCCTGGGGCAGATTCCACCAGAGGTCGATCTCCGCGGCGTCGGGCAGATCGAGCTCAAGGGGTCTCGGCGCGGCGGCCACGTGGATCCACCCCTGGCCGGTCGGCTTGACAATCTCGACTCCGCCGCCCTGCTCGGCACCGGAGACGCGGTACCAGCCTTTGCGGCCGAGCTGAAACAAACCAAAACCGAGGGCCAGCAGCGCGATCTGGGTTCGCGCGAACCTGCGCGACGCCGCCGAGGATCGCATCAGCGCGATGTGCTTCAGGCGTCCCGATCCCGCGAACCAGACCCACTCGCACATGAGGCGGAGGCCCGGCACGCCGTGCGCATAGCTACGGGCGTACGGCGTTCGGTCCGTCCCCGTGACGCGCTCGTCACCGAAGGCGAGTTTGCACAACGGACAATCGGGCGGGACCGGATGGCTCAGCCGGTGCCCGCAGGCCGGGCAACGGCGAATCCCTGATTGCAGTTTTCTTTTCGCAAGAATCAAGGCGCGCAATAGGCTCTTCTGCTTCGGTTCACGATTCCGCCGGCACAGTGCCGATCCGTCGTCACGATCGCGAGCCGATGCGCTTCGACGCGAATCTCGCCTTACCCTACTGGAGTTTGATGATTCGCGAAACCGATGGCACGCCGTCTTCCACGATGAAGATCATGTAGTACCCCGGCGGGGCGACGTTGCCGTGCGCCGGGGCGGCCACGCGGAGCGTCGTCGCGCTTCTTAGCACGAACTTGAGGATCTGGGACCGGGCGTCGCCGTCCCACTGGTGCGTGTCCGCGCCTAGGCGCATCAGACGAACTTGGTCAATCGTCGTCGCCTGCGGCGTGTTCACGTAGAAGGCGAGGCCATACTGAATGGCGTCCTGCTGCGTGCCGAAGGACGTCACCGATGTGATCACCGGGCGTGGGACGCAACCCACCGCGTCGAAAATGTACGGCGGGTAGAAGACCTGACCGTTGAGGATGAGCGTCGGGTGATCTTCCTGCTCTCCGCCGGCGAGGAGGACGCGACCATCGGGCAGCAGCACTGTCGCTGAATGGTACGCGCGATGATCGACGTGGTCGGCCATGTCGGTCCAAAGGTCGGTCGCGGGGTCGTACATTTCCGGCGTGAACACGGGTCCCGTCTCCAGTTCCACGCCGTCCTCGCCGCCGACGATCATGACCTTTCCGTCCGGCATTGCCACGAGGTGACACATCCTCCGCGCGGTGTTCA
>JADFHG010000014.1 GCA_022567365.1 Planctomycetota bacterium
AGACTCGGCACGGCCCAGCAGGGTTTTGTCAGCGTCGATTCGTGATTCGGCTTGCGCGCTCCATAGCGCAGGTCGTGTTCCATCCGCAGCCCGGCCCCCTCTGGTGCCGTCCTGGAGCCTAAAGAGCCGATTCGCCGCCGCCGCCGCCGATTCGCCAGTGCCAGTGGAGGCCCAGTGTTCATCAACCGCGCGAAACAATCGCGCGGCGGGAATAATTCCCGGTGGCCCGAGTGTCCGTGGTATGATACAATTATTGACCTGAGCGCGAATTGCCCCCGCGGACCAAGATCCGGAGACCGACGATAGTGCCCGAACCCGAGACCCAGCAGTCCATATCGGACGCCGCCCAGGAGATCTTCGAGCTCTACAAGCTCGTCGCGGAGGCCCGTTCGAAGGCGCCTCAGAGTTCGCACGACTTGTCGGAGACGGAGTTCCTCGCGCTCGACTTCCTCGCCAAGCGCGGTCCTCTGACAATCGGCGAGATCCAAAAGGCGATCGGGGTCGTGCCCGCCCAGATGTCGCGGATTATCCGGGCGCTCGAGACGCGGGACGGAAAGAGTTACGTCGAATGTCGCATCAACGCCCAGGATCGGCGACGCGTGGATGTGTTGCTGTCCGACGACGGCCGCACCGCCTACGAGGGGTATCAGGCCAACCGTCTTGCTTCCATGAATCAGATTCTCGCGATCCTCACCCCCGACGACCGTGTCCACTTTATGCGCATACTCCGCGAAATACGCGACGCGATTGAAGCAAAACTGCATCCCAGCTAGCAGCACTTCCGAAAAAGAAATCCAAACAAAATAGTACCTTGACGCTAACTATATCGCACGGTATACTGTCTAGTGTGACGTGGGGCCGCAATGCCAAAGCGGCGTCGATCGGTCGATGGTGACAAGGTGAGTCAAACGTGGAAGGAGAAACGGCATGATGACGGGGCATTACATCAAAGCAGGAATCGGACTCGCAGTGGCGGCTGCTTGCTCGTCCGGTGCGGCTGACGCGCGCGCCGAGCACTATTATTCGCAGTGCGGCTCGCCGACGTATGTCAACTATGCACCGGCCAAGACGATCACCTACGTACAGCCGTCGTACGTGAGCTACAGGCCGGCATATACGCAAGCGAGGGTCGTGTACCAGTCGCCGCGTCGCTCTTACGGATACGGCGGACACCATGTGGCTCGCCACCGCTATGTTCGTCGGGCATACCGTCCGTACGCACACTACTCGTCAGGTCTGGGGCACCATTACCGCGGCAATTCGCACCACTACTACAGCCGCCCGCACTACAAGAGCAAACATTTTTCCGTCGGTATCGGCGGGTTCGGGTTCTCGTACACGAAGACGAAACACCACGGCCACAGTCAACGCAGCTTCGGGTTCAGCCTTGGGCGCGGCCACCATGGGCGCAGCGGAGGCCACGTGGGGTTTTCGTATCGACGCCACAGGTAACGAGCAGGAAATCAACCACGCACCGTCGTCGGCTGGGCTTCGCGATCAGTCCGGTCGGCGCGCGGTCGGGGTAGGCAGTTAGTAGGCGGTTGAGTCTACGCGGCGGGGTCGGGTGTGTTGCCCGACCCTTTCTGATGCGCGGTGGGCCTGATGGCGTCGCATTGACATCCTCTGCGCGGCGGGTAATGTTTCGCTTCGGTCCCGAAGGCGTACCGGCGGGGGGCAATTGCCTGCTCTTGGCGCGTTGCTTGGGGCCTTTCGCACGAGGGGGCTCATAGCTCAGTTGGCAGAGCGCGTCGCTGATAACGACGAAGTCCCAGGTTCAAGTCCTGGTGGGCCCATTTCTTCCAAGTTCCGCTTTCATAATCGGTTGCGGGGGTAACCTGCTGACCAGGACTCGATGGGGGCGTGTTTTCGAGTTCACGGTTCACTCTGAAAGGTAACGTGTCTTGCCCGAACAGCCGGCGACGGTTTGGCAGCCGACGCGGTTCCGTCGGTTCGTTCGCGCGCTGGACACCAGTATGGGCACGGCGGAGATCGTCACCGACACAGGCCGCGCGTATATCAAGGCGATGGGCAACCGCCAAGGGCCGCACCTCCCTGCTTGTTGGTCGCCACGCAGCTGGCCCGTTGGTTCGGGCTACCCACGTTCGATTTCGCCATCCTCACACTCGATCGAAATGACGAGATTCCGTTCCATCGCGGCGGCACCGCCCACCCGGGTCCCGCTTTCGCTACGCGGGCCGAGCGTGGCCATACCTGGGGTGGAAGCGCTGACGAACTTTCCATGATCAGCAACTTGGATGACGTTGCGCGTCTTGTGGTGTTTGATTCGTGGACGCTCAATTGCGATAGGCACCCACCCGACCCTTCGGTACGCAAGGCGAACTTCGACAACGTGTTCTTGTCCGAGGGCCAGGCGCCGGAGGGCTGCTTCCGCCTGGTCGCTATGGACCACACGCACTGTTTCACATGCGGTCGAGACTTGGCCAAACCGATCGCTACGATTAAGCGTACCAAGGATGAGCGAGTCTACGGCCTCTTTCCAGGGTTCGTCCCGGTCTTGCAGGAGCGGCGCGACATTGTGCGGCATGCTGCCGGGCGACTTCGGGGCTTCGATGCCGGTACATGCCGGGAGATTGTCGAGTCGATTCCACCTGAGTGGGAGGTGGACGCGGAGGCACGGTCAGCCCTTTGCGACTTGATCTGTCAAAGGGCGGGCTTTGTGGCCGATAACGTGGTAGGTTGGCTGGCACCGACGTGCTGGCCACAAGGGGAGCTCAATTTCGAGAGGCGAGGAGAAGAATCATGAGCGCGTTCAAGGGCTATTACTCGGTCATTCAGTACTGCCCCGACCGTTCGCGCATGGAAGCAGCGAACATCGGAGTGCTGCTGCTTTGTCCGGAGACTGGTTTTGTCAAGGTCCGCATGGATACGGGCAACGACCGAATCGCCAAGTTCTTCGGGCGCAACTCGTTTGACAAAGCGCGGCTCAACGCCGCCAAGCGGTCCATCGAGCATCGCGTCGAGATTGATCCGGAGAGCTTTTCCACGCCGGAGGATCTTGTTCGTTTCATGGATTCACGAGGCAATGACCTTCTGCTGACGGCGCCACGCCCCACGAAGGTGCAAGATCCCGAAGCCGAACTCACTTTGCTGTTTCAGGAGCTCGTTGGCGGTCGCGAGCGTCGCGCCACGGAGCCTGTTGGAATTCCCAGGCTGGATGAGGTTTTTCTACGATCCACCTTGAAAGGGCGCGTCGTGCTGAATCCCACGGTTGAGGTGCCCGTCGTCGGCTACCACTTGAAGGTGCCTTATGCGTTTCGAAACGGAGTCCTGAACCTCGTCAAGCCGCAGCGGTTTGCCGGAGATGAGAGGCAGGCCGCGGAGATTGCGGGCAAACTGGCGCTCCACGGTGACCTTCTACAGCGCCACCCCGATCCGGGAGAACCGCGGAAGCTCATCGTCGTGACGGCCTACCAGTCCGCTGAGCGCGTCACGAGACTTCGAAGGCGAGTCGATGATATTCTCGCTGACTATCACGTTCGTGTCGTTCACGAAGATCAAATCGAAGCGTTGTACGAGGAGGTTGAAAGGACGGCGCATCCGTAGTGACGGCTTGGCATGCTCGGGGCTGAGCGCGCATGTCTATTGCTTCAGGCCGCAGCGCGCGTCCGAGGTCGTCGTGTGTGTGCTGATCGTCGCGGTGTCGGTGGTGAGTCTCTGGCGATCATCGAACGTGGTGGATGCGGATTGGCTGACTGCTGTCTTCGGCAACCCCACGGCAGTTCCGAGCGACGATGTGATCGCGCAAACCACGCGGCGGGCCGTCGGGTCTACCTCATCCTCGACTCGCTCGCATCCGAAACCGCCTGCATGGCCGTTCTTCCTATGCCCGTGAAGGCCGTGGTCGTGCCGGTTTGCTCTCAAGTCGATGACGCAGGGTTCTGAAGTGCGACGCCGCCCCTGACGATTCCCCCCGTGACCCAGAAACCGAGGCCCCGGCAGGCGCAGAGCGGGCGGAGGTGGTGGCGGGGTATAATTAGTAAATCGGAATGCGGGCATGTCCGCGGTGGGTGCGTCCGACGCCGCCGATGGTGCAAGAACAGGAGCCGATATCATGTCTGAGTTACCGTTCAAGGGTGGGGTCGTGGTCGTTTACACGCGTAGCCGCGGCCGAAAAGGTCAATGGTGCCCGACCTTGGCCAAGCCCGAGTTGGTGAACATTGGCGGTCGAACGTTCATCGCCGGTCTGCTGCTCACCCGCGGGTCCGGCCATTGGGGTGAAGGCAAGCGTTGGTATGTCCCGGTTGGCGATATAGTGCATATTGTCGAATTCGATTCTCAACAGGATTTCGAGGACGCAAACCCCCACTCTTCGCGAAAACGATTACGACGGTTTTGGAAGAGGTAGCTGCATGTGTGCGAATCATGCGCATGACAACCGACTGGCCCGCTGGGTTTTCCGGATCGGCGTTGCCGTGTGCGCGGTGATCGTCGTGCTTTCGGTGGTGAGCATCTGGCGATCGCTGACTTATTCAAGCGGGAAGTGGGCCGTCGGCGTCACCTACGGATCGGTCGTCGTGTACCATTACAATGCGCCGCCATCGTGGGGCGGGCAAGATGGGTGGAGGATCGGAACGGTCCAGCATGTCCTGCGCCCATGGACAGAGAAATGGACCTCGACCTACGGTTCGCCGGGCCGGCCCATGACGATGACGGCACGTTGGTATCCGACGTGGATGTTTCTTCTCGCGGCCATGATCCCGACGGTGCTCGCGTGGCGGCGGTCGCGCAAACCGCTGCCCGGTCATTGTCGCAAGTGCGGGTACGATTTGACGGGGAATGTGACGGGGAGGTGTTCGGAGTGCGGGGAGGACATCGAATGAGCGGAATGCTCAACATGCCGCGGTGCGGCTGGAGCGGTTTGTGCGCGCGGGATTCTTGGTCGTTAAGAGCGGCACATACAACATGATGGGGGGGCGAACGGCGCGGTCCGCAATTCCTAGCGCCTTCCATCGTAGCAGCGAAAACGGGTTGCGGGTTGACTTGACTCACGGTTTAGATAAAACTAAACTGCCATGCGTGGTGTTGCCGATCAAATCGTCGTGTCCGGGCTCGCACGGACGATCGTCTACGCCGTTCGCGAGGGGGGCGAAATGCCTGCGAAGGCATTTTATGACAGCCTATCCGACACCGACAAGACGAAGGTACTTGCGCTGTTCAAGCGGATGGCCGACTACGGCGTAATCCGTTCTCGTCAGCGCTTCAAGAAGCTTCGCGGATCAATCTATGAGTTCAAGTGTGGCCAGATTCGCGTGGCGTGCTTCCAAGACGGGCGCAACTGGGTGCTGGCCAGCGGCATAAGGAAAAAGACGGACAAGTGGAAGCCATCGGATATTGCCAAAGCGGAAGCGATCAGAGAGGAACATCTGTCGCGAAAGGAAAAGCAGGGGAGGAAAAGACGATGACGCGCGAAACGGAACTGGACAAGCTGACCCGGACGAAGCAGGGCATGCGGCTGTACCAGCAGGAACGGGCTATCCTTGATGTGACGGAGCTTATCTGTCAGTTGATGGACGAGGAACACGTTACACGGTCGGTGTTGGCCGGCCGCCTCGGGCGATCCAAGGGTTATGTCACGCAGTTGCTTGACGGACGGGCGAACATGACCGTGCGCACGATCTCGGATGTGTTCGTCGCGCTCGGGCGCGCGTTGCATTTTCAGGATGGCGCGCTTTCCAGAACGGTATCTGCCGAGCCTTGGATGACGATTCGGTTTGATCAGACTATCGCACGGGCTAGGCCATGGGCGGAGGTCAAAGTCCAGGCTACGAAAACTGTACATTCACGTTTGGCGAGCTAATGAAACGAAAGTCTTCCAAGAACGGGCGTGAGGCAAGGAAGCTGGAGCTGGCGTCGCTTGTCGCGGAATGCGTGGAGATCCGCACGATCGCGCAAGTGAGCTTTTCTGCGAGCCTCGGCAGTCTCCGTGACGAGCTACCAGATCAGATTGAGTTGGGTGTCAACGTAGAGACTGGGTTCAACCGGGCGGACAAGACGATTTTCGTGCGCACGCGTTTTCGATTTGCAGCGCGTTACGACGCCGCGGAAGAGGACGCTGTGTGCATCCAGGCATGCTACTTCCTGCACTATTCAGTACCGACATTCGAGGGGATTCGCAAGGCCAACGTGGTCGCTTTTGGTGAGCTGAACGGCGTGCATAATGCGTGGCCATATTGGCGAGAATTCGTCCAGAGTGCAACGACGCGCCTGGGACTCGCCCCGTTGACGTTGCCAGTCCAGAGACCCGTGACTGCGTCGGGGGCGAGTCGGAAACGATCTCTTGTGCGACCGGTGACGCGCCGCGGAAAGAGGGCTCATCTGCCCGCGACTTAGGATGCGAGTAGTGTCAACTCGGTGACACTAATTGTATCACTGATACGAAATGAGTTGAAAACGGGCAACAAGCATCCGATGATCTTCTCGGACGGAGAATTCGGGAACGCAACTGATTCCGCCCGGCGCTATCATGACGGCGCTCGCGATCTCATGCCAAGTGCCCCGGCGGAATCGTGCGACGGGCTGCGCATGCGTGAAGGCTGCTTGGTCCTGCGTACATGGGCGAGCCTTGCGCCAGTCTGTGGTATCGCGCGGGCTGAAGCCCGCGGCTCGGTTGATTCGTCGAAACACGCGACATTGCGCGTGATGCCGAGCTAGCCTCCCGCCGCGCCGCGCGCGCGCCATGCGAGGCCGGCGGCGCCGATCATGCCGGCGTCGTAGCCGAGTTCGGCGAGGACGATCTCGGGTTGGTCGTTGTGCAGCTTCCACGTCTGCTTGGCAAGGTGCGCCCGGACCGGATCGAGGAGCAGGGCGCCGGACTGTGCCATGCCGCCGCCTAGGATCACCCGCGCCGGGTTCAGCGTGTGTTGGATGTTGACGCACGCGATCGCCAGATACATGCACGCCTCGTCCCAGATGCGCATGCACAGCTCGTCCCCGGCGCGAACCGCCTCCGCCACGGCGGCTGCATCGACTATGGCGGCTGCGGCGAGTCCGTCGGCCACGGTGGTTGCATCGACTCCGGCGGCCGCATCGTTTGCGTCGGCCCTTTCCACCAAATGTGCCAATGTACTGGCACTTCCCGATCGGATCGCCGACGCGACCCGGCGTGCCACACCGGACGCCGATGAATACTGCTCGAGGCAGCCCTTCTGTCCGCAGCCACAGGCGAGCCCGTCGGCCACGACGATCGTGTGGCCAAGCTCGGCGGCGTTGTCGAAATGACCGTGTAGCAGTTGGCCTGCGAGGATGACGCCCGCTCCGACGCCGGTGCCGAGTGTCAGCATGACGACGTCTTGCACGCCGCGTCCTGCGCCGGCCCAGTATTCGCCGAATGCGGCCGCATTTCCGTCGTTGTCGAACGCGACCGGCAGCTCGAGCCGCCGACTCAGCAGGTCTCGAATTGGAACGTCATGCCAACCGGGCAGATTGGCCGCGTTGATGACGCGACCGGCGGCACGATCCATCGGACCGGGGCAGCCAATGCCCGCGCCGACCAGATGTACCGAGTCGCCGCGCTCAGAGCGCATTTCGTCGACGGCGGCGGCGATGAGTTCAACGGTTGCATCGGGTCCGATGGCGGGGTCATACTGCGACACGCGGCGAGAAAGCGGGCTGCCGTTCGCATCGATCAGCGCGGTTTTGACGTTCGTGCCGCCGAGGTCGATGCCGATGGTCGCCGGGGTGGTCACGCGTCGATCCGCGGTTTGGGCACCGGCGCGAGCGTGACCGAGTGTACCGATAGGATGTGTTCGCTCGCCGCGCGGAGCGTCGCGCGCATCTCGTCGGGCATGGGTTGGTCGAGCTTGAGGAGCATGAGCGCGGTGTTGCCCCGGCTCGAGAGGGCCATGTCGGCGATGTTGATCCCGGCGTCGCCGAACCGCTGCCCGACGAGCCCGATGACCCCGGGCTTGTCGTCGTTGAAGATGAGGACGATCGAACGCTCGGGCACGATCTCCATTCTGTAGCCGTTGATCGCGAGCATTCGTGGGCGATTGTCCGCGAAGACGGCGCCTTCGGCTTTGTGCGATTTGCCGTGAGACTCGACCGAGACAATGATGGATTCGACGTGTCCGGGTCGGAGCGAATGGGCGATATGGTCGACTTCGATGCCGCGTTTCTCGGCCTGCTCGCGGGCGTTGACGAGGTTGAGCCTGCCGCTGAGCCGCGGTCCGACGACGGCTGCCATCGCCTGCCACGCGAGCGTTCGTCCGATGTCGTGGAGCGAATCGCCGTAGGTTTTGACGACGATGCGATCGACACCCTCGGGGCACCACGTCGATAGCACCGTGCCCAGGCGCGTCGCGAGATCGATATAGGCCTTCGCCCGGGGCGAGAGGCTCTTGGGCAAACCCGTGACGTTGACCGCCGAGCGGATGTCGCCGGTGAGCACGTAGGCCAACAGCGCATCGACCGCGTCGATCGCCACCTGGGTCTGCGCCTCCTCCGTCGATGCGGCGAGGTGCGGCGTGAGCACGACGTTCTTGGCCGAAAGAAGCGGACTGTCTGTCGGCGGCTCGTGTTCATATACGTCGATGGCCGCACCGCTCAAGTGGCCGCGATCAAGCGCATCGGCCAGCGCGGTCTCGTCGACGAGGGCGCCCCGCGCACAGTTGACCAATTTTGCTCCGGGCTTCATGACGGCGATCGAGTCCGCGCCGATCAGGTGGCGGGTTTCGTCGGAGAGGGTCGTATGGAGCGTCACGCAGTCGGACTGGGCCAGCAGATCGTTCAGATCGCGCGCCATTTTCACGGCGCCGTCCAGCGCGGTCTCTCCGGCTACGAAGGGATCAAAAGCGACGACCGTCATTTCAAATGCCAGCGCACGGGCTGCAACCGCCCTGCCGATCCGGCCGAAACCGACGATTCCCAGGGTTCGCCCGGAGAGCTGGCCGCCTTTGAATTCGCTGCGTTGCCATTTTCCATCGCGCACGTGTCGATGGGCATCCGGGATGCGGCGGTGCAGGGCAAGCATGAGGGCAAGGGTGTGTTCGGCCGTCGAGATGGTATTCGCGTCGGGCGTGTTGAGCACGAGCACGCCGGCCGCCGTCGCGGCGTTCAGGTCGATGTTGTCCACGCCGACGCCGGCCCGCGCGATGGCGAGGAGCTTGCCGGGATTGGCGAGCACCTCGGCGGTAATCTTGACGGCCGAGCGGATGAGCATGCCGTCATAATCGCCGACGATACCCGCGAGTTCCTCCGGCGACAGCCCCTGGCGAACGTCGAAGGTGACACCGTCTGTCTCCCGCATCCGTTCCAGACCCGCCTCGGCGATTTTGTCGGCCACGAGAATTCGTTTCATGGCTGTTGTCTCGAATGGTGTCCGCGGTTCATGGTCGGTGCGCGCGGCCCGGCGAATCGTAGACGCGTCCCACGGGCTAACGCCCGTGGCTACGTTCTGTCGCCCCTGCGGGGCTATCTTTCGACGCTCCTTTGGACGGGCTGTCTTGGTCCCGCCGGTCAACCCCAGATCTGCAGGGCGTCGTTGAACGTGACGAATATGAACGCGCTGATGATGAGCACCAGCCCGACCATTTGCGTCGCCACCTGCACGCGGAGACTCACCGGGCTTCCTTTGATCTTCTCGACAATCAGAAAGACCATCAGCCCGCCGTCCACGATGGGCAGGGGCAGGAAGTTCAGCACGGCGAGGTTCACCGAAATGAGGGCGAGGAAGAAGAGGAACTTCATGGGGCCGGCGTGTCGCGCGACGTCGCCGCCGATTTTCACGATGCCCAGCGGACCGGACATGTTCTCCATGCCGACGGTTCCCGACGTCAGTGCGGAGATGCTGCGATAGACGATCCGAATGAAGTAATAGGTCTTCTGCAGCCCCATGCCGATCGCGTCGATCGCGCTGTCCGCCTGAAGGAGCTTCATCTCGGTGTTGAGCGCCACCTTCGGTCTATACCGAACTCGGCCCAACCACGGATCGACCATGGCTTCGTCGATTTCGATCTCGGCGACCATGGTGTCCGCAGCCGGGTTCGGTCGATACGTCACCTTGGCCCGCGACTTGCCTTCGTCCAGGAGCTGAGTGAGCAATTCGCGGAGTCCCTCGTGATGGCCGATGCGCACGTCTTCCATCCCGCGGCGCGTCTTCATGTGGACGAACCCGCGGTCGGCCATGCTGAGGATTTCGGCCTCCGGTCCAACCCCCAGCTCGGTGCGCACGCAGCGCGGGATCGGCATCCGGACGGTGTAGCGCTGTCCGGAGTCGTCTTCGCAGACGACCTCGGCGTCCGATCCTGCCACTTCGCGGAACCGATCGATGAGATCCTGCCACCGCGCGATCGCCTGCCCGTCAACGGAGACAATCATGGAACCGCCACGGATGCCCGCCGCCGCGGCCGGACTTTGCCGACCGTTGATCGTCTCCACGACTTCCCCGACGCGCACGAAGTCCTCGGCGATCAGGCGGATGTTCGCGCCGATCGTGCCGGGTGCGTCGGGACGGAGCACGGTCGTCAGCTTTGACCCGTCGAGTTTGCCGAATACTGCTTTGATTCGGCGACCGGCTTTCTTGCGCACCGCACCGCTGACCTGCGCCGCCGTTGGGTTCTCGACGCCGTCGAGCTTCAAGACTGTAAAGCCGTTGGCGATGCCGGCTTCGGCGGCTTGTCCGTTTTCGCGCACGTCAACGAATTTGGCGCGGGGACCGCCCTTGGTTTGCTCGTCCTCGGGAATCTTCACGCAGCGGGCTTGCACCGTTGGTCGACCCTTCTTCTTTCGCTCGGGCGACACGAAGCCCGTGACCGACTCGCCGTTCGGTTTTCGGACGGCGAATTCGATCTGCTGGCCGGGACAATCGCGGATCAGCCGGGCGATCCATGAATGCGTCGGATGGGTTTTCTCGCCCCACTTGAGGATGGTGTCGCCGACCTCGATGCCGGCCTTGGCCGCGATTCCGTCTGGATCGACCGTGTCGAAACGCGCCAGCGGAGTCAGCCCCAGGAGATGAACCGGAGGCGCCGCCAGCGGGGCGCTGCGGACCGAACTCACCGGAAACAGGGCGACGTTCGGCGGTATCTTTACGGACACGCGTTTCACGGGCGCGTTCGGGTCGTCGGGATCGCCTCGCTCGACGACGGCGTTGCCGCTGCCGTACGCGAGCATTTTGAACATGACGTCGATGTTTTGGTCCGTGACGGGCTGACCCTCGATCTCGACAAGCACGTCATTCATACGCGGAGACGAGGGATCGTCCTTGTCGAAGCCCGGGGCGACCCAACCGATGGTCTGGGTGATGCCGGGCTGGATGCCGATCTGGCCGTGTCCGAGTTCGGGCTTGTGTTCCGGCTTGACGGGTATCCGGATGCGAACTCCGTCGCGTTCGATAATGAAGCTGAGCGGTTCGTGGGGTGTGGCCAGCAGCACCGCGGTGCTCACACTATTGAAGTCGAGGATCCGCTCGTCGTTGATCTGCTTGATGTCGTCGCCCCGGCGTAGGCCGGCGACGTCGGCGGCGGAGTCGGGTTCCACGAATCCGATCTTGGTCGTCGGCACGTCGAGCCCGACCATAAACACGATGACGAACAGGATGAACGCGAAAATGGCGTTCATGATGACCCCCGCGGAGACGATGGCCATTCGGTGGGAGACCGGCTTGTGGGCGAAGGAGCGCGGATCTTCCTTGAACTTGAGCTCGTTCGCTTTGTCGTCGAAGTCTTCCTGGCCGAGCATCTTCACGTATCCGCCCAGCGGAAGCATGTTGAACGAATAGCGCGTCTCGCCTCGGGTGAATCCGAACAGTTCCTTGCCGAAACCGATCGCGAACTTTATGACGCGCACCCCGGCCCATTTCGCGACGGCGAAGTGCCCGAGTTCGTGTACGAAGACGATGAACGAGAAGCCGAGCAGCATGAGCGCGATCGGCCAGATCTTGTCCCATATGACGAAAGCAAAGGAATCCGTCGTCGCCTCGGCCAGTAATCCCGCGCCTATCAACAGGCTGTGCATCGAGCAACCTCCCCCCGCGCCCACCGATCCGCCTCGAGTAGATCGGACAGGCCTGGAGCTGCAACAAAATCATGTTCGTCAAGCGCCCGCTCCACATGACGGGCAATGTCCAGAAAACCAATCGCAGCCGCGCGAAATAGCTCGACTGCGGTCTCGTTCGCCGCGTTGAGCACCGCCCCCGCGGTGCCGCCGCGCCGCGCGACTGCGTGGCCCAGCTCGATCGCCGGAAAACGCTCCGGGTCCGGCGGTTCGAAGTTCAGTTGACCGAGCGACGGCAGATCGAGGCGGCTGACGGGGCACGTGCGCCGCGCTGGATACGTCAGCGCGTATTGAATCGGCGTTCGCATATCCGGTGTGCCCATCTGCGCGATCATCGAACCGTCGCGAAACTCGACGACGGAGTGGACGATCGACTCCGGGTGAATGACGACGTCGATCTGGTCGGCACCCAGCCCGAACAGCCACTTGGCCTCGACGATCTCCAGGGCCTTGTTCATCATTGTAGCCGAGTCGATCGTAATCTTCGGACCCATGTTCCACGTCGGGTGCCTAAGCGCGTCTTCGACCGTCGCCGATTCCATGGCGTCAAACGACCACGTCCGAAAGGGTCCGCCCGACGCCGTCAGGTGAATCCGACGGACGTCCTCGGTCCGTCCCGCCTGCAGCGCCTGAAAAACGGCCGAATGCTCGCTGTCCACCGGGATGACCGTCGCTCCGGTCCGTGCGGCGAGCGGCATGACCAGCGAACCGGCGATGACCAGCGCCTCCTTGTTCGCGAGCGCGACCCGCCGGCCGAGCTCCACGGCGCGAAGCGTGGCTTTGAGCCCGCCGGTTCCGACCACGGCGCTCACGACGCACTCGCAATCGGCGGCATTGACGAGCGCGACGAGCGCGTCCTCGCCGCTGAACACCGTCGGTGCGTAGTTCAGGGCACGCTCGAGTTCGGTTGCGGCGCCTTCGTCGGCGATCGCCAGGAAACCCGGTCGCAGCTTGTCCGCTTGTGCCGCGAGATCGACCGCGCTGGAACCGGCGGCCAATCCGACCACTTCCCATTCGTCGCGCAGTCCATCGGCGACCTCGATCGTGCTCTTGCCGATCGAACCCGTGGACCCCAGGATGATCATGCGTTTCTTCATAATGTCGCCGGATCGCACGAACCCACGCCGAACATGCGTTCCCCTGACAGCCTGTTGAGGACATCAATTCTTGGGTGAGGCACCGGCACCCGCGAGCGGGCCGGCCCGTCGCCGGTCAAAACACTGGCTGGAACCCGGTGCCACACTTTTTCAACAGGCCGCTAATGTAGCTTGTCACGCGGTCTGCATCTTATCCGAACCGCGACCGTAAGGGAGCGGACCAAGGAAACCGCTCTCCTACGGTCACGGTTCGGTTTGCAAGAACGTCGGCACTTGTGAATCACTGCACTAACTCGCCGCAAGTAGCCGTGGCGATTGAACTTATCATAGGTGGGTCCGACGGGCCGGACAAGCGGCGGTCGCGGAGCCCGATAGGCATTGCCTGCATGACCCGACAACCGCATACAAATTGCTCGGCGGGCGCCGACACCCTATAATCCCCGGCTTCACGCGAAGAAGTGCCTTGATTCGACAATGATAAACGCCAATCGAGAATGTTTGCTCTCCACCCGACTGTTTTCGGTGGAACGTCGCGAATACCCGCGCGACGGTCTCCCGCCCATTCGGCGCGACGTCGTCGTCCACCCCGGGGCCGTTGTGATATTGCCGCTGCTCGGCGACGATCGGATCGTCATGATCCGAAACTACCGGCACACGGTGGAGCAGGAGCTTCTCGAATTGCCCGCCGGAACGAGGGAGCCCGATGAACAAGCCATCGAGACCGCGCGGCGCGAGCTGGAGGAGGAAACCGGTTATCGGGCGGGCTCGATCGAACCGCTTACCGAGTTTTTCGCCTCGCCGGGCATTCTCACCGAACGGATGCACACGTTCGTCGCCCGCGATTTGACTCACGTCGGGCAAAGACTCGAGGATAACGAACGCATCACCGTCGCGCCGGTCGATACCCAAAAGGCGTGGGAAATGCTCGCCGGCGGCGAGCTTCGCGACGCCAAGACCATCGCCACGTTGGCGGTGTATTTCGCGAGAACGCGAGGATAATACGAGTGGGCTGGCAGGACCGAGACTACGCATCCGATTACGGCACGCCGAGGGGTGGCACGTTCGCGCCGCGCATTCCCGCGATGGGCACAATCTTCCGCGGCCGGAGCATCGTCACGATTCTGATCGCGATCAACGTGGTGGTCTACGTGTTGTGCGTGGTTTCGTCGGGCCGCAGTCTCATCGAGAGCCCGCTTTTTCAATGGACGGCGCTGTACGCACCCGCCGTTATGCACGGCCAAATATGGCGCTTGCTCACGGCGACGTATCTGCATTGGGACGGTTGGCACATCTTCATGAACATGATCGGGCTTCACTTTCTCGGTCGCTCGTTGGAGCGCGATTGGGGTCCGAAACGGTTTCTTGGTGTGTACACGTTCGCGGGGATTCTCGGCAATGTGTTCTACATCGTGCTCAGCCAGATGGGCTGGTTGCCGACCGGCATTGCGGCCGGTGCTTCGGGATCCGTCCTCGCCTTGCTCGGCGCCGCCGCCGTCCGGTATCCCCACGCGACGGTCTACATCTACATGCTCTTCCCGATCAAGATCCGCACCGCCGCAGCCATTTTCGGTGGGCTCTACGTGCTCAACTTGTTCAAACGTGGCGACAACGCCGGCGGCGACGCGTGTCACCTGGCCGGGCTTCTCTTCGGCGCGTGGTGGGCGTGGCGGGGCGATCGGTGGTGGACGTCATCGCGGCGTTGGGGGTCGAACGTGGGTGGCATCGCACAGCCGCAAGGTCGTGTTCGCTCATGGGTAACCCCGCGCGCCAAGCAGCGTAAAGAGGATCAAGCGGCGATCAACGCGATTCTGAAGAAGGTCCACGAGGGCGGGATCCATAGCCTCTCCGAGTCCGACAAACGCATCCTCTCCGAGGCCACCGAGCGCCAAAGGGCGCAAGACGCCGAGTTCGGGCGGGCCGATCGGTTGTGACGATCACCGGGGCTTGTACGGCAAGGGTTTGAAGCCGTAGCAGCCTGTTGAAAAAGTGGTTCTCGGCCCAAAAAGTAGCGGCCGCCCTCCGAGCAACCGAACCGCGACCGTGAGGGAGCGGTCCTGCGCCTTCCACAAAGGACCGCTTCCTTACGGGCGCGGTTCGGAAAGAGCGTTCTTGAATACGCTCGAAGTGACCATGGCCGCAGATAT
>JADFHG010000477.1 GCA_022567365.1 Planctomycetota bacterium
ACGAGTGGTTCGATGCCGATCGCTCGAAACAGCGGCGCGTTACGCTCATCTGTGATGTAATCGACCTCGACGCCGAGATCGGCGAGGGCGTCGCCCACGACCTTGGCCCCGGGCGGTCCGTCGGTCTCGCCGGCTCCCGCTTCCGGCACGAAGAACCCGCTGACGATGCCGACACGTCGCGCGAGCCGCAACGATTGCGCGGCGAGCCTGAGTTGATCGGCCAGCATGAGCGCGAACACGTTGCGATGTCCGGGGTCACGGGCGATCAGGTTTTCGATGGATGTGATGCGTGGGTTCACTCTGGCGTTCCATACCCCCCGCCGCCGGGTGTTTCGATCCTCAAAATGTCGCCGGGGCGCACCGATACGCGGGCGATCGGTCCGAGGTCGATACCCGCTGGTGCATCGCCCGCGCCGTCGGCGTTCCCGCGTGATCCGTCCGAGTCGGATTCCGCCGCGCGGAAGAGGAGGTTTCTTCCGGGGCTTCCGGCCGACCCGCCGCGAAGTCCGAACGGTCTGGTGGTACGTCGTTGGCTGAGAATCGACACCTCGAGCGGCTCGAGGAACTCGATTTCGCGAATGACCCCGTTGCCACCGCGATATCGACCGTCGCCGCCGGAGCCTGACCGAATCTCGAACCGCACCAGCCGAACCGGATAGCGGGCCTCGAGCACCTCCGGGTCCGTCAGCCGCGTATTGGTCATGTTCGTATGGACCGCGTCGGCGCCGTCGAACCCGGGCCCCGCCCCCGCGCCGCCGCAGATGGTCTCGTAATAGCCGAATCGTTCATTGCCCATGAGCAAGTTGTTCATCGTACCCTGACTCGCCGCCGTCATCGCGAGCGCCCCGAGTATACAATCGACCACGCGCTGTGACGTCTCGACGTTGCCGCCCACGACGGCCGGGCACTTCGCCGGGTCTTCGTTCGCCGTCGGGTTGAGCAGGCACTCCGGCAGCACGATCCGCACCGGCGCGAGGACCCCACCGCACAGCGGAATGTCGCAATCGATCAGACAGCGAAGGCAATAGAGCACCGCGCTGGTCACGATCGAGCGGTTGGCGTTGAGGTTGCCCGCGAGCACCGGCCCGGTGCCGGAAAAATCGAACGTCGCCTCGTCGCCGGTTACGGTAATGCGCAAGTGGATCGGCGAACCGTCATCCAGCGCGTCTTGGAAATCGTGGACACCGTCGGCAAGCCGGCCGATCTCGGCGCGCATCCGCCGCTCCGCCGCCGCCTGGATGTGGCGCATGAAGGCACGTACGGTTCCCGCTCCGTATCGGTTCGCCATTGCCGTCAGATCGCGCAGCCCGGTCTGATTGGCGGCGACCTGCGCGGCTACGTCGGCGAGGTTTTCATCGGGCGCGCGCGACGGATACGGGCCGCCGGCCAGCAATGCGCGCAGCGCTTCGGTTTGCGGCTTGCCATTGCTCATCCAACGAAACGCGCGGATGAGCACGCCTTCCTCGGCAAGCGTCCGCGAGTCCGGGGGCATCGAGCCGGGGCGCGTCCCGCCGATCTCCGCATGGTGCGCCCTGCTCGCGACGAAGGCCGAAAGGGCCTTGCCGCCGTCATGGAACACGGGTGTCACCACGGTGACATCATTGAGGTGCGAGCCGCCGCGATAGGGGTCGTTGGTGATGAACACGTCGCCGGGGCTCATCGGGCCGACGTCTTCGATCAGTGCCTTGACGCAATCGCTCATGCCACCGAGGTGAACGGGGATGTGCGGCGCGTTAACGACCAGGTCGCCCTCGGGCGTGAAGAGCGCGCACGAGTAGTCGAGCCGCTCCTTGACGTTCGTCGAGAGCGAAGTGCGCCGAAGTGTCGCGCCCATCTGCCGAGCCACGGACGCGAACTGATTGTTGAACAGCTCGAGCTGCACGGGATCGGCCTTCGTTGAAACCTCTTCCCGTTTCGGCGCCGGCTGCTCGTCGGTCAGGACTACTTCGCCGCTGCGCTGCACGTCGGCGTGCCAACCTGATTCAATCACAATGGTACTCGTCTCTTCGGCGATGACGGCCGGGCCTGGGATCTGCTGCCCCGGAACCAGTTCAGATCGCAGATAGAGCGAAACGCTACGACGCCTGGCCGCCACGACCATATCGATCGTACGCGGCACGGTGCCTTGATCCGCTGTGCCGAGAATCCCTTCTCGGCACGTGGTCGCCGGAGACGCGTCCGCTCGTGCGCCGAGTTCCACGCGAACGGCGCGAACCTCAACGCCGCGCCCCTCATGCGTATACCCGTAGAGTCGTCGGTGCTTCGTCTCGAATTCCTCGTGCAGTCGATTGAACCGGCAAGCCGGCTCGCTGGCGCCGGCGGGTACCGTAATGAACGTAGCCTGCCCTTTGTAGCAGAGGTCGGCCGAGCGGATCGGATCGAGAAGTTGATTCGCGTCAATGCCTTCGTCCGCCAGCTCGCGCTTGAGCCGCTCAGTCATCTCGACAAACACGGCTTCGAGTGCATCACCCGCGGCGCCATCGAGCGCGACTCGCACGCTTCGCTCACCCAGCCGTTTGATCCTGGCGACGCCGATGCCCACCGCGCTGAGCACGCCCGCCAGCGGACTGCACAGCACGCGTTTGATGCCCATCGCGCGCGCCACCGCGCAGGCGTGCTGCCCCCCCGCGCCGCCGAACGCGGTCAGGGCGTACTCGCGAACGTCGTATCCCTTCGCCAGCGAGATTCGCTTGATCGCGGCGGCCATCTTCTCGTTGGCGATTCGGATGAAGCCCTCGGCTAATGAGATCGGCGTGTGGCTCGAGCCGGACTCGCGATTGATCCGCTCACACAACACCCCCAGCTCTTGTTCGACAACCCCCCTCTCGAGTGGGAAGGGGAAACACGCATCCGGGATTCGCCCGAGGAACACATTCATGTCGGTCACCGCGAGCGGCCCGCCACGCCCGTAACACGCCGGACCCGGATCGGCACCGGCGCTGTGGGGGCCGACCGTGAGCATCTGTCCGTCAAACGCGCAGAGGCTCCCGCCACCGGCGGCCACCGTCTCGACGGCAAGCATCGGCGTCATCAGTCGCACGCCGGCTTGCACGGTCTCGTGCTTGTACTCGAACTGTAAGCAGGCTGGCCTGTCGTGCGGAGGCGCAGGCGAGCCTGTTTGCAGGTCGATGCGCGACACGTCGGTGCTCGTGCCGCCCATGTCGAAACCGATCGCCCGGTCAAACCCGGCCGCGCGTGATATCTGTGCGCAGCCCACCACACCGCCGGCTGGCCCGCTCAAAATCGTGTCTTTGCCGACCACGTTCGACGCATCCACCAGACCGCCGTTGCTGGTCATG
>JADFHG010000478.1 GCA_022567365.1 Planctomycetota bacterium
GAGTAGGGAGAATCTCCGTCGGCGAGGCACAATCGGCAAGAAACGATTGAGGAATACGAGCAGTTCCATCAGGCGCATCCGCCATCGCAGGGCAAACGCGGGTCTGGGGAATACGTGGCCGGCCAAGACCGAAATCACCGCACGGTGTATTTGGAACGGGCCTTGGCCCTGCAGGAAGAGTTCTCGATAACTATGCACGTAAAACAGGTCGACGAGTCGCAAAAGCGGTGAGGATCCCCCACGAACGACTTTGATATATCGGCGCCGCGCCGTCGCCGGAGCGACCGTGCCGTCGATGAGTTGGCGGATCCGGTCGGCGGCGTCGATCGCGGTAACCATCCCAATGCAGATACCCGCCGAAAAAATCGGATCGACAAAAAACGCCGAGTCGCCTGCGAGAAAATACCCCGGACCCGCGTACGGGGCGCACGAATAGCTGTAGTCGGCAATGACATGGTTCTTCTCGGGGCAGGAGGCCTCCCGAGTGCGGTCGCGCACCAGCGGGCATCGCGCAATACCCCATTTCAGCATCTGGGTCGCGGGCACATCGACGTGCCGTGCGATGTCCGCCTCCAGGACCATGCCGATGCTGGTGCGGACCGGATCGATGGGAATGAGCCAGAACCAGCCTTCGCTGCAGATGACGACCGTCGGGTGACCCGCGTCGGCACCCTCGAGCCGTTTGACGTTTTCGAAATGGCCGAAATACGCTACCCGGCGATGACGCTCGAGCGTCCGCCGGGTGCCGAGGTGTTTGCCCAAGACCGTCGATTGCCCGCTGGCATCCAACACGTATCGCGCCGAGACGGGCTGACCGTCCACCGCGACGGTCACGTCGCCGTCCGCCAGATTCTGGATCGCGGTGACCGATGCCCCCTCCCGAACCTCGACGCCGGCATCCCTGGCGCCGTCGAGCATCATCTTGTCGAAGGGTGCTCGCTCGACGTTGAAGGTGTCGTTCTTGCCGCCGACCAGTCCGTCGGCGAATCGGAATCGCGTCGAATCGGAAAGGTCATACCCAAACGCAAACTCGCCGCCGAACTTCGGGACATGCGGCAACGCCCGAAACCGTTCCTCCAGACCGAGTTCCAGAATTATCTTCAGGACCGCCGGAAGGCACGACTCGCCCACGTGAAAGCGCGGGAAACGCGATCGTTCGACAATCAACACACGCAAGCCCGCCCGTGCGAGGCGAATGCCCGCCGTCGAGCCGGTCGGTCCGCCCCCGATGATGATCACGTCGTAGTCGTCTGTTCGCGAGGGAATACTCATCGATTGACCCTTGGCGATGGTTGCGACTCAAATCTGACGCGGCGCCTTGCCCACGCGCGATCCGTGCTACTCAACCCGCGACCGGTCCACCGAGCGCCGTGCCTTCGATTTCCACAAGCAGATCGGCTCGACAGAGTTCGACGTGTACATATTCAACTTCATTCCCGAGATGCGGAACGTATTCGCGAACGAGGTCTCGAATCGCGTCGAGGTCGCTCCGGCGAACGTAATACACGCGCATATCGCGAAACCGTGCAAGCCAAGTGGCAGGGTCGGCCCCGCCTTCACAATCGATCGCCCCGGACGCCGTACATGCGGATCGAACCAGCGTCGACAGGTTTTCGAATGTGACACGGGTTTGATTCGCCGGATCGCCCACATGGACGGATTCTTCACCGACGACGCTGGACGTGCCCCCGACCAGAATGAGCTGATCGCTCCCCTTTGCCGTCGACCGCACGACCGTCGCCCGCGCGAAGCACGGAGGAAACGGACCGAACCGCGCCGAATACCGGTGGGGTTGAATCTGCCGAGGGTTGTCCACCTGCAGGCATTGCCGGTCGGTCGCCAGCATGTGCACGATGAGATCGTCGCCCTCGTAACCCACCGCCGTCGCCGTCGCCACCGTACGATCGAAGGTATCCGCGCCACCCAGCCAATCGCAGTATGCCTTATACCGACCCGCGTTGAAGACCATATACCGGTCGATGCCGTCGGGCGCGGTAGTGCGAATCCGGGGGATGAAGTTCCAAAACCGCACGGGCGAAAGCCCGGGGCGGCATCGACACTGCTCGGCGACGGCCTGATACGCCGCCGCGGCCATCTGCTGAAAATCGACTGGCGGTAAGCTTGATGCCCCGCGAACCACCACCGTCACGAGCATGAAGTCTCGATCCCGCATGGTCCGCACGGACAGGCCCCCAAACCGTTGTTCCGACGACTGATCGCGACGGTCCGAGAAGGTCGCGCCGACCCATCGCGGCACATTTGGATCGGGGCCGTGGGCCACTGGGCTTGCGGTGGTGGCGCTGTTCTGCAAGGGGGACATCGCCAGCAAACTACGACATATTGCCCGCGATGTATAGAGCCCACCAGGACGACGCGCGGCGCAGCCCGGTCCGGACAACGCGATCGCGTGGATCGCCGTCAATTCTCATTCTTGAAAGTGTGAGGCGTCGCAAACGGCGGGTTACGGCGTCGCGGTCGCGGTCTGCTCGATCCCGTCAATGTAGGCCATTTCCCTGATTTTCTGCCCTTCCAGTGACCAGAAGGTCCAGGTGCCGTGCTGGAGACCGTCCTTGTATGCGCCCTGCTTGATGAGTTGGCCGTTTGACGCCCACCACTGCCAGACGCCGTTTTCCTTGCCCGCGAGGAACCGCCCTTCATTGACCTTCGCGCCGCTTTGGGAGTACCACCTCCAAGTGCCTTCCTTCCTGTCGCTTACGTACGGACCCTCCTCGGTCTTGCTCCCGTCCTCTCTCCACCGGATCCACACGCCCGACCGATTGTCGTCGGCATAGTGGCCCTCGAGCTTCTTCTTGCCGCCCGAATAGAACTGGATCCATGGTCCGTGTTTCTTGCCGTGGACGAACGTCAACTCGTCGTACTTCTGACCGTTCGTATAGTAGGTGATGAAGGTTCCATGCTCCTCGTCGAGCACGTACTCCTGCGTGGCTGCGAGTTCTCCGTTGTCGTGCCAGTTCGTGGACTTGCCATGCAGCAGGCCATTGTGGAAGCGGACCTCGGCCGTTCTGACGCCGTTCTTGTCCCAATACGTCGTGACGCCGTGATCGATGTATTCACCGTCCTCATCCTCGAACACCTCGCGTTCGCGCCGCCGGCCGTCCGGCAGGTCTTCCGAAACGATCTTGATCCGCGCGGGATCGACCTCGATTAGCCGCGCATCGGGCTCGTCGCTCGCGGAAGCCCTCGGCTCGTCTCCCGGTCCGGTGGATCTCGGCGATGTCGTCGCGCACCCGCCGAGCACGACAACCGAAACAACCAACA
>JADFHG010000015.1 GCA_022567365.1 Planctomycetota bacterium
TCTCGGTTGGGTTTTGGGTTCAGGATCCCGCGGTCCCTCAACGACCGTCTCGACCCGCGGTTTCGACGGTTCCGGGCGGTGCGGTGGCGTGACGCGCTTCTTCGGCTCTTTGTATTCGGTAAACGGTTTCGCCTTCCAGATCAGCGAATGATCAGCGGAGGCATATCGAATGTGCTTGGAGTCCTCGGTCGGGAGCACCATGCGGTCTTTGGGAACGATGCCCGCGATTTTGTTCTTGTCCGGCACCCGCACCTCGAGCTGGAGGTCGAAGACCACGCGGTCGCTCGTCACCCCCCTCTTGCCGCCGACGGGTCGAATCCTTGAACTGTTGAGTCTGACCAGATGTGGAAACTCGGCGGTCGCCTTCATGAACCGCACCACCGATTCGAGTGTGCCCTCGCCGCCGATGGAGAAGGTGAACTCCTGCATCCCCGTCTTCGAGTCCGTGTGGATCTTCGGCGAGGTTATCTTGAGTTCGGCGATCTTCTCGGTCTCGACGAGCTTGTTGATTCGACCGCGTATGTCTTCCTGAACGATTCTGGCGTCGTACGTGCCCGCGCGACGGATCCACTTGCGGTAGGTCGATACCGCCCGGTTCTTGGCGACTTCGTGTACGCGGAGCTTCGCCAGCTCCTCCTCCCGATCAGCGATCGTGGCGTCGATCGAGAGCACCCACTCGTCGAGGACGGGGTAGGCAACCTTGTCGAAAACCGCATAGCCCACCAGGACGGCGAACACCGCCGCGACGATTTTCGTTTGCTTATCCATGAGTTGCTCCACGGTCGGTCGGTTTCTTGCCGTCAACCGATCCGTCCGGTTCGCTATGATCGCCGTCGTTTGGTCTTGCCGGTTTTCTTGGACGCGGGCGCGTCATCGAGGACGCTGATGCGCAGATCCTGTGTGTACTTGTATTTGGACCCGGATCGCGCTTTGGCCTCGCTCTGATTGCCGATCTCGACGCGGAACCGCGGCTTCTTAGCGTCGCCCCTGCGGAAGGCCTCGAGCCGCGTCTTCGCTATCATGGCCGTTTCCAGCGCCGTCGCCCTCGTCTTGAGCACGACCAGTCCGCCTTCACGGTGGCTCATCGAGATTTCCGATATCACCAATTCCGTGGTAGCCGGAATGTTGTCGAGCACGTCGTGCAGGACGTCCACCCATATCTGCTGCTTTTCCTCGAAGTCGCGGATCTCGTCGACGAACTTGACGAACTTCTTGTAGTCCCTCTTGTGCGCCTCGAGCTCGGCGATTTGCTCTTCGATTTCGGCGAGCCTCGCCCAGTCGTCCTTTTTCAGTTCGTATCCGACCACCGTACCGGCGATAAGAAACAGCGCGACCACCGCCGCCACCAGCGGCGCACTGCGCAGGTGTTTCCGCGCCTGCGACACCGCCTCCTTCGGATGAAGGAAGTCGATGTGCGGTTGCTCGGCCGAAACTTGCCCCAGAACCAATCCGATCGACGACGCAAACGCCGCCGCCCCGGCGCCCTCGTCCGGTGTCCACCCGACCGAGCGAGCGGGGTTGTACAGCTCCGCGGTGACCTTCATCCGGTGCTGAACGGCTTCGACGAGCGCCTCTTCGACGCCGGTGTCGCCGCCGATGACGATGTGGTCAATCTGAGCCCCGGGGTCCGACGCACGATAGGCCTCGATCGAACGCGTCACCTCGAGCACAAGCGTGTTCGCGACCGCTTCGGTGCCGAGAATGGACGCGGCCTCGTCAACGTCGAATGACGTGTCGTCCGCCGACGCGCCCTCGTCGCCCCGTACGATCGACAGACCAGTCGCCGGTTCGGTCGAATCGGGGATCGCCACCGACGCCGCGCGCGAGAACACGAGCTGACCGTGGCGCAGCACGTCGATTTCGGTCAACACGGACCGCACATCGATGAATACCACGCGTTCGGGCAGCGCGTCCCGCAGCAGCTCGCAAATCGCGACCTTGCCGGCGTATGGCCGAAGACCGACCCGCTCCAACCGCAGACCCGCCACCCGCGCCGTTTCGATGTATCGGTCGAGTTCCTCGCGGCGAATCGCGGCGACGACGACGCTTGCCTGCGGCGTGTCGGCCGCATCGGGCGGCACGGCAAAGTCCACGACCGCGTCGTCGATGGGAAACGGCATCTCCTTGGCCATTTGGATTGCGACCATCCCCGGCAGCTCGTTCGGCGCCGCGCAGGGCAGGGAAAGCGTGTTGAGCACGACCTGATCGCGGGGGATGTCGATAATCGCGTATCGCGTACGGATCCCCTGCTCGGCGAGGGTCCGCTGAATCAGAGCACCCATCTGCGCGGGGTCGTTCGTGTCCAAGTCCGACGGGATCCCGACGGACAGCAGACGTTCGATCTTGACCCCCCGCTTGCCGACGTAAGCGTGTACCACGCGAAGCGTGCGCGGATCCCAATCGAGCGCGACCACATATCGAGAACGTCGTCTAGCGGGCGCCGCCATGTTCCAAATCCTCCTCGCGAATCGGGAAGTTCCCGCCGAGCCGTGTAAGGTCGCGATAGTAAATCGTCTGCACGATCGGACCCGTAAGGTCCACCACGACCTGAAGTCTTGTCACCATCCCGGTGTGATCGCCGTAGCCCAGCGCCTCGATCGTGAACTGTTGCCCCCTTGCCGTAATGAAGGGTGCGATCTGAATAAACGTGTCGAGTTCCAACACCTCCTGCGTCACCAGCCAAGCCGGCGTTGACTTCTCCTCACCCTCGACCGACGAACGCGCCTCGATGATCGCGCCGACGTCTTCACCCGTCAGGCCCGGGATCGTGCTCAATACGAGCCGCGAAGCCGTGTTGACGTTGATCAACCCGGGGATCCGCATTGTGCTCGGCGGGATCGTCGTCGTCCGGTCCAACACGATCGCCAGATGCACCGGATCCAGTGATCCGCCGGCCTGCGAAAACAGCTCAGCCGGGGATTGCATCGGCGACGAAGACGCTCCCGCACCATTCGATTCCGAACCCTGGGGCGTTTGCCCGGCCCCCTGCGAATCCAACAGTCCGATGAAATCCTCAGGGTCGAGGGTGTCGCCCTCCTGAAGCTGCCCGATCGCGTCCTCGACCGCCTGCCTGTCGCCGCCACCTTCGCGCACTTGAAGGCTGGCAGTCGCTTTTTCGGAGATCACCCGACCCCTATTCCCAGTACTGTTACGCCCGAGTGGATCGACGCCGCCGCCGAGGCTCGGGGCCGACCCGCCACGATTGGGTCGTGCATCGCCGCCCGATCCATCAGGGCGCAATCCGCCGTTCGCGGGCGCGCCATCGGCGGGTGCGCCTTGCTCCTTCGTCCCGGCGCCTCCCGTTGCCCCTGAACCACGACGCCCGCCAGGGGTCGCAACGCCACCCTGGGCATTCGATCCGTCGCCGGAGGAATCGGGCGGGCGGGTGGCCGCGACGATCGCGTTGACCACGCCCGGATCGTCCTCGAATACCTCGGATAGGCTCGCCCGCACGGTCGCCTCGTCGCCCAAGAGGTAAATACGCGGTTTGTTGTCGTTGCTGACGTTGTTCTCGTAGGAAAGCACCGTCAGGTATGCGAACAAGCCGCGATTGAGGATTCCGTCCTGATCATCGGACGGATAGGTCAGGTCGCCGTCGTCCTCGTTGTCGGTCAACAGACCGTTGCGGTCCACGTCCTCGCCGTAGAGGATTCGCCGCGTCATGCCCTTGACCAACAATAGCTCCTCGACGGTATCGAACGGGCCGTTCTTGATCTGGTACGGCGGTTCGAGCCCCTCGTAATAGATGCGCTCGCTGTCGCCCTCCTCGCCGCGCGACGTGTCGTCCTCGTCGCGCCAATCGAGAATCGCGTTGACGATTCGCTGCGTATCGACCTCGGGGTCGTCCCCGACGGCCGCCGATACGAGGGTCAAAAGAGCCGAAGGACTCGCCTCATTCAGGTTGAGCTTCGACGATTCATCGATCACGCCGAACCGGGGGAAATCCTCGTCGTCGTTGAAATCGTCCGCGACCAGGCTGAACCGGTACACCTTGCGGTCCTCGGTAAACTCCTCGTTGCTGCCGATCAGGTCGGGGTCGGCGTCGGGGGTCCACACGATGATCCGGTGCAGCTCTTCGGAATTGTCAAACCACGAGTCCATGTCGAAGCGGTCATTGCGGAGCATGAGCCTCATCCGCTCGATGCCGGCCTCCGCCGCCAGACGGGTCTGCATGCGCTCGATAATCGCCTGTGTCGCCGCGACGTCCGCCTGCACTCGAAACGAGAAACTCGCGACGAGCAACGCCAGGAGCATGAGCACGAGCAGCACGACCGGCAAAATGGTACCTCGTTGTGTTCGACCCATGACTAAAGCCCCAAGTCTTGCAGGAGCGCCTGCGATTCTCGCGCGATGCGCGATCGAAACAGTGTGTCAGCTTGTGGCACTCGAACGAGGATCGTGTGCGTGTCCGCCGGCATCGGCTCACATTCGTCGAGGTTATCGTCGTTGAGACACGAGCAGAACTCCTCCTCCTCTTGGCTGATGCTGATCTCGTCACCGTATCCCGCTCGCGGCAGAAAACCGATGGTCACCTGGACAATCTGCGGAAGCGGGTTTTCGCCCGCAATGTCCCATTCGTTCCACCAACTGTGGCCGTCATAATAGCAAAAGCGAAGGTAGCGAATCTCGCGGGCGTATAGCTCGTCCCAGCGGACGTCCGTTTCGAGATTGGGGGCGAGATCCTCGTCGAGCGGCGCGAAGACGTCCTCCTCCTGATCAACGGTGTCCCGCCCTTCGTCCCCCGCGACCAGATCGCCCACGTCGAGTCCTGCGCGCTCGAACGCCTTGCCGTTCTCGAAGCTGTCCGGACGGGGCACGGGAATCTCGACGCGCGCCAGACCCAGCGGATACTCGTATCCGTCATCGTGCATGATGTCCGGATGGCTGAGAATCTTGTACTCGATCTTCGCCAGGTCGTACTCGCCCGTGGGCTCGTCCCCGCGGTTCTCGAAATTGAGCCTCGACTCCTGCGAGGGCATGCGGACCGTAGACAGCCAAATCCGGTCGGGCTTGCCCCGCAATCCGATGCGACCGTTCGCCGTGATCATGCTGACCTGGCGAATCTCGCGACCGATCCGCTCGAGCACCACCCGCGCGAGCCGCAACTCCCGCATCTTCACCGATACATTGCGCCGCGTTTCCAACGCCGAGCTATAAAACCAAAACGTCAACGACGTGAGCAAGATAAGCAGGCCGATCGCGAGGATCATTTCAAGGAACGTCACGGCGCTGCGCCGTCGTCGATCGCGCAACGTAGCCATCAGCGCCCTCCCCCTTCGCCGCCGCCGGTATCCCCGCCGCCGTCGAGCAAGCCCGCCTCCTGCAAGGCCGCCAAAACCTCGGGCGGCAACTGGCCGGCCATATCACCCAGGTCCATGCCGAACGCCGACATCAACGTCGGCAGGATCTCGATGAGTTCCTCGAAATCAGTCGTGCCCAATGCCCGCCAGTCAATATTGGTGGGATCATCAAGCCCCTCGACCCCGACCGACGCCAGAATGTCGGCGATCTCCTCGAGCTGGTCCTCGGGCACACCGAAATCCACGGCCAGATCCAGCCGTCGAGGTGCCGCGCGGAACACGTAGAACTGGTAAAGAATCTCGGAATCGTCGAAGTCGAACTCGTCCTCGATCACGCGATGTGGTTCGTAGAGGATCTCGAGGGTGATTTGGAACATGTCCTCGATCGCGGACTCATCCATCGTCATCCGCCAGGCGAACTCCGGGAAACGCCCGCCGAACTCGCCCTCATGGATGTCGTCGATCGATTCGAACTCGATAAGCCCCGTGTCGAGGTGGGCGAGCTGCATTTCAACAAGCGCGAGCGCCCTCATGCGCAGCTCCATCGTCCGCGACGCCTTCACCGAATCCTGAAGCTGCCCGCCGATGATCGCCAGCCCCAGCGCGAGCAGGCCCGTCGCCAAGACTGTTTCGAGCAAGACGTAGGCCCGCAAGCCGTTCGCGGCGCGAGCCGATCGAGCAAACCGACCACCGAAGCCCGTGCATCGCCTGGAAGAATCGAATTGGCAGGCCGCAAGCATCACGGTTGCGCAAACCCCAAATCTCCGGCCGACGGCTCGAAAAACTCCAACACGTCGTCCTCGGTGAGCACGCGCGGATCGAGATGGTCCTGACGCAAGACGATCGGCCAATTCTCCTCTTCGAACATATCCAACTCTTCCTCGTAGAACGGTCGCTGCAACCACGCGATTCCGGTTTCGCCGTCGGCGACGATCTCGATGCGGTTGAACTCCTGGCTTTCGTCCGAGATGTCCTCGAGGTCGGTGTCGCGCGGCGCGTCCGTGAGCACGAACGTGGCCCACTCGCTCGTGCCGTCCGTTTCGATGATGAGCGGCGGCCGCTCCGGCTCGAAATCCTGAAACGCCTCGGTGATCGCGTCCTCGATCCGACTGCGGCGTTCCTCGATCATCTCGACGGTGGGGCGGCCCAACCGCACCTCGGCGCACCATACACCGCCGGAGAATCTCGCACCGAACGCCCACGCCGCACGCACGACGATAAACTCACCCGGTGCGAGGAACGGATCGTCCTCGCGCTCGATGATCGGCTGTCGATCGTCGTACAATGCCTCTTCCTCGTCTTCGCCTTCCTCGTGAGGAAACCGAATCCGATACCGCCTCCCATCGAACTGGGCGTGCGAGCGGACCATCGTGAGAAGAGACCGCATGTTCTCGGCGGAGGTCGGTAGGCGCTCCTTTTGAATCCGTCTGTACAGGTCGGGCATGGTGATCGCGGCCAACATCGCAAGCATCCCCACCACGAGGACGATTTCGATCAGCGTGAACCCCCTTCTGCCCCCCCGTACCTGAGCCGCGGGCTTCAGCCCGCGCGATTCAATCGTGGCGATGAACCCGCGCGCGCAATGCGAGCAACACCCACCGTCAGATCGACTCGCGCGCAACAATCCCGCCGTCGCCTCCGCCGCAAAGCGAGCGCTCGAACACGAGAAACCGTGATATGGCGTAGGCGAGGTCATGGCCGGTTGGTTCCATCATGCACCGCGTCGGACTGCTACTTGTCCACCCAATTCTTGACGTCGTCGCTGCCCTCCTTGCCTTCGTCGTCCTTCTTGTCCGGACCGCGGCTCCAGAGGTCGTAGGAGTCCTCGTTCACGTCGCCGGGCGATCGGTACTCGTATTCCTTGCTCCACGGATCCTTGAGCTGCTCATACGTCCGCTCCATGTATGGACCATCCCAGAGTTCCTCCTCGTCGCCGCTGCCCTTGAACTCGTAAAGTGCGGCAAGCCCCTCGTCGGTCGTTGGGAATCGCCCCATGGCCCACTGAAAGGCCTGCAGGCCCGAGGCGATCGGGCCGGCACCATCGACTTGGGACTTCGCGATCTTGATATTGGCCTTCTCTGCCTGACCGAACAATCTTGGAAGCGCCACCGCCGCCAGAACGGCGAGGATCCCCGCCACAAGCAACACCTCAATCAGGGTAAAAGCCGACTTTCTCTTACAGTTTCTTCGTCGCATCACACGTCTCCGCAATGTTCCATGGGTCAACATCGTTGGCCTCGTTCGCTAAACTTCGCCGCCCGCGATCGGCGTGACCGGACTCGTTATCTCGGTCACAACGTCCGTCGCGAGTAATCAGTTCGTTTCGATCCCGTCACGACCGCCGATATCGCGATCGCCGCATTCCAATAAGCCCTTTCCACCAGAACGGCCGCTGGCAGCCTGCCGAAAAAGTAGCGACCGCTGACAGCCTGCTGAAAAAGTAGCGGCCGCCCCCCGCGGCGGCCGTTGAACACCCAAAAATTTGGCTCAACGACACCGCCGTCGGGTTTTTCAACAGGCCGCTACGCCACCGCCGACCCCATCGTCAAGATCGGCAGGAGCAGCGCGATCAGAATACACATCACGATCGCCGCCATGACGACGAGCAGGATCGGCTCAAATACGCGGACGGCCAGGTCGATCTGCCGGCCGGTTCGCGCCTCGTTCGTATCGGCGATCTGAACGAGCACCGTCTCGAGGTTGTTGCCCTCTTCCGCCACCGCGATCATGTCGACGATGTCGCTCGGAAAGAGGCCGCTCTTGCCCAACGGCTCGGAGAGCGCCGCTCCCTTTTTCACGCTTTCGCCCGCATCTTCGATCACCTTCGCGAGGATCGCATTGCCGGCCGAGTCCTTGGCGATCTTGATCGATTGGAGAATCGGTACGCCGTTATGAAGCAACGTGCCGAGGATTCGACAGAAACGGCAGATGGCGACCATGGTCGTCACCTTGCCCAACAGCGGGGCGCGGAGCTTGAACAATTCCCATGCGTGCCGCCCGCCGGCCGTCTTGGCCCATCCGGAAACGGCCCCGGCGACACCGAACATCGCCAGAAACATGACGATGTAGTGATGCTGCATCATGTCGCAAATGCCGAACACGATGTGCGTCATGATGTTGAACGTCTCGGGGCGAAGGTGCTCCCGCAGCTTCGGCACGACAAAGAGCATCAGCCCGACGACCACCATCGTGCCGACGGAGAGCAGAATGCACGGGTAGATCAGCGACCCGATCAGCTTGTTGCGGAGTTCGTCCTGCTTCTCCGAGAAAATCGCGATCCGCTCGAGCACGTCCTCGAGGAAGCCGCCCTGTTCGCCCGCGTTGACCATCGACGACTGGAGTTCGGGAAAGGCGTGCGGGTGCTTCGCCATGGCCTCGCCCAACGCCGCGCCGCCGGCAACGTCCTCGCGAAGCTCTTTGATGATCTGCGTCAGCGCGCCGTGAGAGCCCTGTTTCGAGAGCACGTCGAGTGAGCGGAGCATCGGCACGCCGGCCTTGAGCAAGTCGGCGAGTTGGCTGTAAAAAAGCGTCAGGTGTTGGCCCTTGACCCGTCGCTTGCCGCCGAGCGTCAGCCCGCGCTCCTTGATGCCCTCGGTCACCTTGACCGGGAACAGCGCCTTCTCGTCGAGCATGCGCAGCGCGACCTGATAATTCTCGGCCGTCAACACGCCCTCGACGGACTTGCCACCGCCGTCAACCGCTCTATACGAAAAACTGGGCATCCAAAACGCCTTCGCCTTGCCTGGACGACACCTGCGCGTGCCTCCGACTTCCAGCCGGTGAAGGCACGGGCCGGTCGATTGCCGGTGAAAACACCGGCTGGAAGCCCGTGCCACACTTTTGCAACGAACTGCTGAACGATTGTACCGCAAAAAGGCCGCACGATTGCAGCTTTCACCACACCACGAGGGTAATCCCGCGCCTGAATTATAGGACGCTCGGACCTATCCCCGATCATCGGCATCACCCGGCACGGGGATTTAGCACATGATCGGACATCATATCGATCACCTGCGCGATGGTGAGGTGCGAAGTGTCAATTACAATCGCTTGGCCGGGATCGAGCAGGGGCGCCCACTGCGGGGAGTCCTTTTCATCGCGAACGCGAAGGTTTTCTCTCACGGCTTCAATATCCGCGTCCTCACCCTCGGCGGCAAGCTGTTCGAGTCTTCGCCGGACCCGCCGTTCGAGCGAGGCCACGACGACGAACTTGGCGTCTGCCTCGGGGAATACGACGGCCCCTTGGTCCCGACCCTCGGTCACGATCGAGCCCAGATCTCGGGCGATTTGTCGCTGTCGGGCGATCAGCAATTCGCGAATCGGCCCGATGCGTGCGACGGCGCCGCTCGCTTCGGAAACCGCGAGCGACCGGATCGCCTCGCTGACGTCGTGACCGTCCAGTCGCACGCGGGTGTGCGTCGGCCCGCAATCCAGCTCGAGCGACACTTCCCGCGCGAGTGCGATCACGGCATCCTCGTCAGCCGGATCGACGCCGCGTGAGAGGGCCGCGTATGCGATCGCGCGGTACATCGCGCCGGTATCGAGATACGGAAGTTCAAGACGCGCGGCCAGCTTGCGAGCGGCCGTGGATTTGCCGGAACCGGCGGGTCCGTCAATGGTCACGATCATGGTCGGCAATCATACAGGCAATCCACACTTGATCAATTCACACAGGCGCCGTATTATTGCAGTACGGCATGGATGGAAAGCTCCGGCGGGTTGATTGGCATACAATTTTCAACAAACGCGCGGATGACACTTCGTGCGGGGTTCGTATAATGGACCACTTGGTGGTTTATTCGACGGACAAACCAGAACGAAACGGTCCGGCACCGGACCAGCGCACATTTTTTTGGAAGGGAATAGAGTCTTGAATCTACCGTTCACTCATTGCAGTATCTTGCGTCCTAGTATCTTGATCGGCACGGTCGTCGCCTTGGCCGCGACGGCGCCCGCACAAGCCGGAACCCCGGGCGAGCTGCTTCACGGCGAGGCACCGTTGCTGTTTACATCGTCGGAGGGCGCGAACCTGAACAACCCGACCACGCTTCGCGATGGTCAGCTCGCGCTCGGGGATGACATATGGCTATGGCTGCCGGCGATCGCACCGGACGGCCAAGTGGACCTGGCGGCCACGGGCATGTTCTTCAAAATCTGGGACAGCGGACCGGTTAACGGCCCCAACGGCAACGATGACGACGACAACGGCATGCGCGGTATGGACTTCGACCCCGCGAGCGGCACGTTTCTCATCAGCTATGAGGACAGCACGACCACGGGATTCACGGACCTACCGGCCATCAAGGACGGCGCCGTGGTGCGAATGACGCCGACAAGTTTGATCGATGGCTTTATCGACGCGTTCTCGCTGGAGCTCGTTTACGATGAGTGTCTCAACAAAGAACCCGGTTGCATCGGCACCGGAGACATCAACGCCCTTTCGCTTCCGGGAGACGGAACGCTCTACTACGGCGCCGGCGGGGCACAGACGATCCAGACCGACGGAGGTGGGACCGTTTCCGTCGGTACGAGCACGCTCGTACATGCGGATATCAGCGGCGATCCGGTCAACATCGGACCGGACGTGTTCTTCGAGGCCGCCCTCACCGGCTGCGGGATCCCCTTCTGCCCGGGGATCTACACCGGTCAGCTCCGTGGGGCCGATGTCCTCGTTGATAGCCTGGTGACGTTCGGCACCAGCGGTAATTACATGAATCAGACGCCCGACGGTAACAACGTGGAACTCGTCTGCGCCAAGGCCGATATCTGCAGCGTGCCGAATCTCGAATCCGGCGCGACCACGCTCGAACAACGGACGGCGGAAGTGCTCTACGCGGGGAATCTGTTCTTCGAGACGCCCAACGTCGCCAACGCGGAGCTTTTGGACCACGACATCCTCGACTCGACCGCCGAGGTTGTCGCGCTGATCGCCTTGCTCGGCGAAGACTCGACCGCCGGCCTCGCGCTGGCGCCGTTTGCCGAGGCGGGCAAGCAGGAGCCGATTCCAACGATAGGCGAATGGGGCATGATCGTGATGACGGTCCTGATCATCGGTGCCGCCGGAGTGGTCATGCGGACGCGACGGGGCGATGCGAAGGCTACACTTGGTTAATGGCGCGCCGAAGCTGGATGAGCACTCGCGGTCGTTTGAAGAAGTAGCGGCCGCCCCCCGCGGCGGCCGTAGCAGTTTGGAAGCGTGTCGCACGATGACGTCTGCCCGCCGTGACGGCCGCGCAGCTTCCAAGAACGTGTGCCAATGACACCGCGTTCGGGTTCCGCAACGGGCGCTGACCCAACATCCCCAAGGAACAAGACATGAAGCGATGGAGTTTCGGCGCGGCGTTTGCGAAGGCGTTGGGGCTGTGCCTCGCCGCGCACGCGGGCGATCCGGACGTGCTGCTCTTGACGAACACCGAGTTCGACGGGGCGCAGACGGGAATCAAGCAACTGGACCCCACCACCGGTGCCATCATCGGTGAATTCGTGCCGGAGGACTTTCACAACAACGGGGAATTGTGGCCGATCGAGGCCATCGCCCCGGGTCCCAACCGGTCGGTGCTCGTCGCGCAGCCGTGCCCGGACGGCAAAATCTCGCGGTATGGCGATCAGGGCGAGTTCATCGGTGTCTACCTCGGCAACACTGCGGAGGATAATCCGGTTGACAACATCCGCGGGATGGTGCGAAGCCTCGACGGACAATACCTGTTCACCGCGGATTGGGACGACGACGACATCCACCGATTTCGGTTCGTGGACGGCGCGCCCGCGGGGATCGATCCCAATGACCCGCTGGGGATCTTCATCCCGGGTATGCAGCCGTCGCCACTGCTCGATCTGCCGCAGGCGATGGCCGTGCTTCCGGACGGCGCGCTGCTCGTGGCCGACATCGCGCAGGGCAAACTGCTGCGGTACGACCCGAGCACCGGCGCGCTCATCGGCCCGTTTCACCAGGAGTTTCTGGCCGGCAACATCCACGACATCGACGTACAGGCCAACGGCGACGTGGTCGTGGCGAACGGAGGGTCCGGCGATCGCGTCGTCACATTCAACGCCGCGGGCGTGATCATCAGCGAATTCAACTTCAACGAGCCACAGGGCGTGCACGTCCTGCCGAGTGGCGACCTCCTCGTCACTAGCGGTTCGACGTTCGGGCAGGGCAAAGGGCTGTTTCGAGTGTCCTCCGACGGCACGATCCTGGAGGTGCTCGACGATTCCCGGAGTTACGGCGCCCTGGAGCTCATCACCTTGGTGCGCGTGTCCGGCGACTGTGAAGGCGCCGACGGCGATGTGGACTTGCTCGACCATGCCCAGATCGCCCTGTGCCTGACGGGTCCCGGGGGTGCACTGCTCCCGGAATGCGGCTGCGCCGACGCCGATTTCGACGGGGACGTCGACATGTTCGACGTAGCGCTGGTGTTCGCGCGTTTCGGCGGCGGATAGCACGGGGATTGACGACGGCTGATCGCCATTCATCGATTGGAGCGCTCTCCCGAGCTATTCTCGCAACACAAGTCCCCGCCCGGAAGGACCGATAGATCCGACAGGTATGCATTTGCGCCCGAGCAATCGGTCTCGTGCACTGCCGTGGCAGCCATACCGACACCGGAGTTCG
Source organism: Planctomycetota bacterium (assembly GCA_022567365.1). GTDB lineage: Bacteria > Planctomycetota > Phycisphaerae > UBA1845 > UBA1845 > JADFHG01. The sequence continues at coordinate 12,913 of JADFHG010000015.1, forward strand.
CCCTTGTTTGGTTCCCTTGGTATCACGGCGTCCCCGCAAACGCCGTGTCCCTTGAATGGCGGATTGGCCGGGCGTCCGCCGATGTCTCGCGGTCACTGGATCGTCCTTTCATCCCTAGCCTTTGCCGAGGTGGTCTCCGCACTGTACCTGGCATCGATCAATCCGGCTCAGGGTTATGACGAGACTTGGTATCTGCTCAACGCCCACCACATTCGAGGCGTGCCATCATTACCCTACCACTGCAACCGACCGCCTATGCTCCCTCTTCTTCTGGCGGCGTTCGGACCCTACTATAAGTTGGTACCCGCGTTGGCCCACATGGGCAGCACGGCCTTGATCTTCCTCATCCTTCGCCGGCTGGTGTCGCCGAGTATCGCAATCGCCGGATTGGCGGTGTTTATGGCTTGCGGTGAACTGCGCATGTACAACGTGCTGATTCTGACGGAGATGCCGTCGATCCTTTTCCTTCTATTGGCCATCTACGCGTTCGTAGTGAGGAGCCCGCTGCTGGTCGGCGGAGCGCTGGCCCTTGCGGTGTTGACGAACTGGAGTATGGCCACGGCTCCGCCGGTGGTGTTTCTGCTTTATGCGATGAGGCGGCAGTGGAGGGAATGCACTACGTTTACGTATGGGTTGGTCTTGGCATGGATGCCCTTCCTGATCGTATTCGCAGTCGCCTATGGCAATCCGTTGGCTCCGTTTCTCGCCCATTTGCGAATTCAGAGGCAGGCATCGAATGATTGGGCATACTACTTGAAGTTGCCTCACTGGCTACCAATCGCGCTGATCTTCGTTTCGGGCGTCGCGGCGTGGTGGGTCTGGGTGAATCGACACAATCGCAAGGTGCGTTTTTCTTGCGACCTCTACGTACTGCTGCTCGGGATGGTGCTCGCAAGACTGGTGTTGCTACAGGCGGTAACCCCCAAATCAGTTCGCTATTTGGTGCCGTTGATCCCGGTCTTGTTGTTGCTCTCGGTGTCGATGATCTGGCACTACGGTCGACGTTGGCGCACGCTCCAGTGGGTATTATGTGGCGTCTTGTTGGTCACCGTGCTACCCGGCAAGCGATTGTACCATCAGATGTATGGGTTGGCTAATCACCCGGCGCATGCAATCGCCGAGTTCGGAGACGTTCTTGCGGCGCTTAGTCCGACCGAGCCGATCTATACCGACGTCAACGATCTGGCGGTCATGGGACAGACGGTTCATCCGACAGTCGCCGTTACCGGCCCCGGCTCATCACATCGTATGCTGGTAGATCGCCCGACCGCCGTGCGGGCCGAGATTCCCGACGGAGCCTTATACCTAACCTGGGATCCGGGTGGTGGGGTGGTTCTTGCGCGCAACACCGTTCCTCGAGGGGAAACACTGTGGCTCGTACGCTGGCGGCGCGGGGCCACTGCGCGGCAAGAGCCGAGTTCACCCTGAGTATTCAGCACGGCGCGGCGCAACACGAGTGGCGTGGATACGCACCCACCGCGATCTCCTCTGCTCGACCATGCCCGGATCCCGGCGCGCCGCCAACCCAAAACTTGCGGGTTGCGGTGGAGCCCTCGATAGCGCAACGTCCGCTCCCTCACCAAGCCGTCGGAATACTCCGTTCTGACTAATCCGGTTGAATCGACAGCCCCTGAAGAGGTGGGCCACCCAACAGGACTACCCCTCGAATCATCCATGACAAAGCACTAGTTCTTGCCGCAACACTGTTTGTATTTCTTGCCGCTACCACAGGGGCACGGATCGTTCCGGCTGGGTATACGTTCAGTGTGGATCGTTTCGACCGGAGTCGGCAACGGCGCGTCATCCTCGGTGGGTAGCGCATCCTTGTGCCGCTCTTCGCGGTCGTGACGTTTGCGGAATCGGTCCGCACCGATGTCACCTTTCTTGCTCATGTTCCCAATCGCTCCTTTGCGTTCGCAGACCCGCACATAGAGTGCGTCCTAAAAGCCCCTCCCTCACGGTCGGGGTTCGGAAAGAACCGGGGTGCCCGCCGGTTTTAGGGCGCACTCTTAGCCTCAACCCGAACTTCGGCGTGGCCCAACCGCCCTCGGCTTAGGATGCATCCTCCGCCTCACACCCTCGTTGTTCTACACAAGTTGCGGTCCGGCTCGGGCGTCGGGGCCGAAGAGTTGCCAACACCGGGCGAAGTCGCGCGTTCGTTGCATCCCGATCCAAATCGTTTGCGGGCCGGGCGGG
>JADFHG010000479.1 GCA_022567365.1 Planctomycetota bacterium
GGCCCGACAGGTAGGACTCCATCACGCAATTGGTCAGATCGCCGCTTGTGCAGTAGAAGGCCACGCCCTTGGTCAGCTTGGTCAGGTGGTCCACGAAACTGACCCAGTCCATGTAGTAGTAGTCTTCGATCAAGGCGAACGTCGAGAACCGTATGCCACTACGCGACATGATCATCGCTTCGGAAAGCGTCGCCATCACGGTGGCTTCATCGGGCGGGTAGACGAGGAATATGTGGCCGCCTTTGACGTAGGCCGTCGGCTCCCCATCGGTGATGATGAAGACCTGCTTGTTGTGCCCGCCGCGCCTCGCGAGGATGCGCCGCGCGGTCATCAGCCCCATCTGCAAGTTGGTGAAGTGCTGCGGCGCGGTCGCGACGTCTTCGATCGCCACCCGAATACGAATCTCCGGATCGAACATCGATACGCGCTTCGGTATCACGAGCGGCAGCTTGTATTCCGGGATGATCTCGGCGGCCGTGAAGAAGCCGACAATATCAACGGTATCGAGAACGAATCGCTGACGGATCAGGGCGTAAATCGCCATGGCGCAGCGCTTCGCCTGAGTAAACCGATCCCATCGATTCATGGAGCCCGACATGTCGAGCAGGACGACGGTGCTGCACGTCGCCTTGGATTCGGTCAGCGCGACCTCGAAGTCATCCTCCGACAACCGGATCGGGAGGCCCGGTCCCGACCGGGCAACCGCGTTGTGCAGCGTCGCGCTCATGTCGATGTCGGCGCACGGGTCCCCGAATTGGTAGGGGCGCGTGCCGTCCGATCGCTCGCCGCCCGAGCCGGTATGCTGTGTTTCGTGGCCTTCGCTCGAGTCGGCCTTCAGATCGCGAAAGACCTCCATGAGGGCCTTGCGCTGAATGCTGTCGATCGCCCGCGGCGTGAGGCGGAAGCGCACGCCGACCCTTTCGAGAAGCCCCTCGTCGATCCACTGCTCGATGATCTTGCGCTGCTCGGGATCGTCCGAAAGATCGCGCAGCGCCTCGAGGGCCTGCTCGCCGTAGCGCATGACGTACTCGAGAAAGTTCCCGAACTGCGCGAGCTTTTCCTGCGTCGGAAACTCGGTGCCGTCCCATTCCTGAAAAATGTGCTTCACGCCGCAACTCGCTCCGTCGGCCTGTCGAAAAAGTGTGGCACCGGCTAATAGCCGGTCTTATCACCGGCTATTAGCCGGTGCCACACCTGTGTTGACCGGTTGAAAACCGGTGCCACATATGCAGGTCAGCTTTCTTCAACAAGCTGTTTTGTCGTCACCGTTTGAAATACGTCCGCCCGTGGTATCCATATTTGCTCAGCCGGTCGTTCACGAATAGCGCCTCGAGCACGAACTCCGCGGCGGATGCGAGTTCGGCCGGATCGTCGACGGGGCGGTCCGCGTCCGCGCACATCTTCGCCGCGGCCTTTTTCAAAACGGGGATTCGCTCGATCGCCGCGACGAGAACCTCCGTCGCAACCTCGTCTCCGATTTCCACCACGGTCTTGTGGTCGTGAAACGCCTCGATGAGTTCCTCGAGATCGGCCACCTTCGCGTACCCATCGAATATGTTCTTGACGGCCTCGCCGATGATCGAACGGATGAGCTTTTCCTCGGCTGCTTCGTCTTCGGCGAGCATGAGTTCGACCTTGCCCCTGCATCCGGCGGACAGATGGTGCAGGTCGCTGATGCGCGGCACGACGTGCCGTTCCCCATGCATGATGCACCGCCGTTCCGCGTTGGAGACGAGCAGCTCCGCGGAGGCGATCGACATGCGCACCGACACGCCCGATTGTTGGTTGACGTGCGGGCTTGATCGTGCGACCCGGGCGATTTCCTCGATCACTTCCAGCAGGTAGTGCGGGATACAGATGCTCCGGCCGTCTCCGTTGCGATCCAACCACGCATTGGCCTCGGTGATCGCGATGCCGTCCTCCGCGCGGACCGGATAGTGCGTGCGTATGACCGAGCCGATGCGGTCCTTGAGCGGTGTGACGATGCGCCCGCGGTTTGTGTAATCCTCCGGGTTGGCGGTGAACGCCATGCACACGTCGAGCGCCATCCGAACGGGGAACCCGCGAATCTGCACGTCGCGCTCCTCGAGTGCGTTGAACAACCCGACCTGGATACGGGGTGCGAGATCCGGCAATTCGTTGATGGCGAAGATCCCCCGGTTCGTTCGGGGAATGAGCCCGTAGTGCAAGACGCCCTCGTCCGCGAGATGTCGGCCCTCGGCATGTTTTACGAGATCGATCTCGCCGATCAGATCCGCGATGGTCACGTCGGGGGTGGCGAGCTTTTCGTGAAAGCGCTCGTCGCGGTGAATCCAGCGAATCTCCATTTCGTCGCCGTGCTCCGCGAGCAACCGCCGATTCGGCGGGAGCTTCGGTTCGAGCGGGTCGTCCGGAAGGTCGCTCGCGGCCGGTGTCGGCATCCACTCGTCGAGCAGCAGCGGCAGCATCCGGATGATCCGCGTCTTGGCTTGGCCGCGCAAACCCAGGAGCAGCATGTCGTGGCGCGCGAGCACGGCGTTGACGATCTGCGGGATCACCGTGTCGTCGTAACCGATGATGCCGGGAAAAATGGGCTCGTCGCCCTCGAGCCGGGCGATAAGGTTCTCGCGCATCTCGTCCTTGACGCTACGGCAGCGGTACCCGGTTTCGCGTAATGCACCAACGGTCTTCGGGCGGTTCACCTTGGCCCCCTTCGGTCGGTTCACTGCATCTCCCTATGTTCGGTGTAGTGATTCGATCAGATAGGCGCTTATCCGAACCCCGACCGTAAGGGAGGGGCGCTGAGGCGCCTATGTCCGTTGTACCCCAACAAGCCACGTGTCTCGAAACACTAGCTCGAAACCGCCGGGATGGTAGCGCCGCCTCCACGAATCGTCAACGCCACCGGGCTGCTCGTGAGCCAGGGGGCCGCGACCGTTCCGGCGGGTCCGCACTGCTCTTCGAAAACATCGAGGGCTCAAGCATACCCGTCACGATCAACCTGTTCGGCAACTACGAACGGATGCGAAGCGAACTGGAGGATGGCAAGAATCCCTCGGTTCGGTGGGGGGATGGGCCCACGAAGCACCGGAAGAAAATTGGCAGACCCGGTAGAACTTCCAAGGGAGAATGGGTACAGTGGTGGGTGATAGGCCAGGACCGATGGAGGAGACGACCGGGGTCTCCGCCGGTGAGGTTCGCGTATGAGGGGCTTGATTGAAACACCGCCCCAGGGCAATCACAAATAAGGAGGCGATATCGTGAGGCACAGCCGAGTTATAGCACAGTCGTTT
>JADFHG010000480.1 GCA_022567365.1 Planctomycetota bacterium
GGCGTGCCGCTCGCGATCCACGCCGGCGCGAACTTCCCCAAGTGGATCCTCATGGAACTGCTCGGGCGCCGACCGAGGATCAACCCGACGGGTTTTCGCGACGACGTTGCGATGCTCCGCTTTGACGACTCCGTGTTTGTGCCCGACGCTTCGGCGCTGGGCACGTAACGCACGCGCGTGCGGCACACCGAACCCCTCCCCCAGCGACGAGCCGACGTAGTGCGCGAGCACGCCCACGGGCAGCCACGTCACGACGGCGATCCAACGAATGGGCCTCGCGTGCTTGATCTTCCGCCCGTTCACCCGGGAATTGCACGCGCGGACCGACGGATCGGGCTCTGGCCCTGTATCCGAATTGAGTTGGTTCCGCGCGAATACGAAAGACGGACCGTATCTCAACCCGGGCGTCCGGTAATCCGAAGATCGTAATGGTGCCGCATCGGCCGGCGTGCCACGAATTCGTCGCCCGGCGGCGTGATTCTCCGATGCCTTCGCGCGCTGGGGAGCCACAGCGCTCGCGAACACCGGAATACCCAAAGGATCCGCGTTTTGCCGCAATGCACCCAACTTCGCCCCGCATCGATCGCGCCGACGGCCGTCGCCCCGGTTGCGGTCGTTGTCGTTGGACCGGCGCCGCCGATGACCGGCGGCATGGCGTCGGTCGTCACGCAAACGATGGGTCTCCGCTACGACGGGCGGTATCGACCGGAGCTGTTTCGCATCACCGTTTCGGCCAATCCATCGGAAGCCCTTGGCAGGCGCGCCGGGCGACATCTTCGAAGACTCCGTGACCTCAAACGCACCATTCGCCGCGTCGATGCCGGCATCGTCCACATTCACACATGCAGCGGTTTTTCATTCTTCCGATCGGGGCTCGACGCGCGGATCGCACGCCGATCGGGGTGTCGCGTGCTGCTGCACATTCACGGCGCGTATTTCGACGAGTTTTTTCGGGATCTTGACGTCGTGCGCCGAAGGGTTGCGTCGGCCATTCTCGCAGGCGCGGATGCCGTCATCGCCCTTTCCGCCGGTTGGCGAGACAAGCTCGAACGTATGTCGCCAAGCGCCAACGTGGTCGTGGTCGAGAACGCGGTCGATGTGCCGCCGTTTTCGCCGCCGCGTGCGCACGACGGACCGGTACGATTCCTGCTGCTCGCAAGGATGGACAAGATCAAGGGAATCGACGACCTGTTGGACGCGTGCGCTTTCTTACGGCGCGACGGCGTTGAGTTCGACGTCGTCTTGGCCGGTCCTTCTGGGTCAGCCGGTGATGGTCCGGTCCTCATGGGCAAGATCCGAGAGCGCCGCCTCGACGGGTGTGTTCGTTGCGTCGGCGAGGTACACGGCGAGAAGAAGCGCGAGCTGTTTCGGTGGGCGGATGTATATGTGCAACCGAGCCACCACGAGGGCATGCCGATCTCGATGCTCGAAGCGCTCGCCGCGGGGCTGCCCGTCGTATCGACGGCGGTTGGTTCGGTGCCGGAGGTGCTCGCGGACGATGAATCCGGCATGCTCGTGCCGGCGCGCGAGCCGGAAAAGCTCGCGGCGGCGATGGCAAGTATCGCGGCCGACGCGGACCGGCGCGCCGCGGCGTCGCGATCCGCCCACGCGCTCGCCTTGCGCCGCTTCCCACAGCAACGCCTCGAAGCGGATCTCGTTCGGGTGTACGATGCGGTCATGAACCGATCTCGACTGCACCGGCTCCGCCCTCGCACGTGATCCGTTCTTTCACGTAATCCGCCCGCGTTCCCCATGACCGCTCAGGTCTGGACCGTGGTAATCTCGCCCGCAATGTCTCCGTAACGCTTGCATCGTCGGCAATCTCGTTTTCCAATACGCACTTGCGACTGGGCAGCCCGTTGCGAAGCAGCGGCCGACCTTGGTGGTGGCCGGGAAACATCAAAGAACGTGGATCAGCCGTAGCCGTCGGCTTGTTCAGCAGTCCGTTGAAAAAGGTCTTCCACCCCAGAGGGTAGCGGCCGCCCCCCGTGGCGGCCGTAGGATGGCGATAGCGGATTCGAAAGCCACGTCCGCCACGGGGGGCGGACGTTTGCGCCGACTTCTTCAACAGGTTGTTAGCGGGCCGCCGGCGCTAGCCGGGACTTGACGCAAACGCAAGAGAGTTATCGTTGACGACGCCTCCACAAAGCACCACGGAACTGATCGATCCCGGGTTGGATCCCGCGCTTCTATTCGGGCTGATGCTGCTCTCGGCTGCCATTGGCGGTCACGTGGCGCACTGGTGTCGGATGCCGCGCGTGGTGGGTTTTCTTCTGGTGGGGGCGCTGCTGCGCGCGGTTCTGTGGGGCGTGTATGCGCGGTCGGACGACAACGGATATGCAGACCGAATCCTGACGGCGGCGGCCGAACATCTTCACCCAATCAAGGATCTCGCCCTGGGACTCATCCTGTTCATGATCGGCGGGGTGTTCGAGCGATCGCGATTCAAGGCCACCGGTGCGCGGACCCGCCGGATTTCACTTGCCGAGACGGGGACGACGGTGGTTCTGGTTTTCGGCTGCTGCCTCGCCGCCGCAGCGATGATGCCGACCGGTCTCGCCGCGGCCGATTGTCTGGTCCTGGCGCTCTTGCTGGGTATGGCGGCGATCGCAACGGCACCCGCGGCGACGCTTTTCGTGTTGCAGGAATACGAGGCAAAGGGCTCGATCACCGAAACCATTCTCGCGCTGACCGGCTTTAATAACGTCGTGTGCATCGTGCTGTTCTACTCGGTTTTCTGGATCCTCGCGGGCGCCGGCGCGATCACGACCGGCGACGGTCTTGGCGAACATATGTGGCTCGCGCTCGCGTTAACGACGTTCGGTTCCGTCTCGTTGGGCATCGTGGTCGGAGCGCTCCTCAGCGTGGTGCATGCCAAGCTGCCGCTCGCGGAGACCTTCGTGATCTTCTTCGCACTCTTCGTGCTCCTCGGAGCCGGCGAAAGCTGGTTGCTCGATCGGGGCCGACCGTCGTTCAATTTCCTCCTGACCGCGCTCGTGGTCGGCGGTGTCTTCGCGAACGTGGCGTTGGACTCGAAGAAGCTCCTGGACGCCGTGCGGACCGCCGGAGCGCCGATACTCGTCCTGTTCTTCGTCATGGCCGGCTATTCTCTCCATATCGCCGATCTCCCGAACATGGGGCTGATGGGGATTGCATACGTCGCTGCCCGCATGGCGGGCAAGTGGCTCGGTTGTCGGATCGGTGTTCGGTGGTCGGACGGTCGTGTTTCCGGGCCGGACTATGGAACAGCGCTTCTCT
>JADFHG010000481.1 GCA_022567365.1 Planctomycetota bacterium
ACGATCGAAGGAGACGGGATCAGCGAGTCCGGCGACGTGATGTTCGGCGAACTCGAGCTGATCCGCCTCGAAGGACGCGCGCAGCTCGTGGTCCAGCCGGCGCGGGGGTTCGACGCGGGCGGCGGCGCCGGCAAGCGCGTTCAGCGCGAGGTCCGCGGCGGTGCGGTCGGGCTTGTGCTCGACGGGCGCGGTCGACCGCTCGTCCTGCCGGAAAACCGCGACCAAAGCCGCCTAGCCATGGAGCGATGGGTGCGGGCGATGAGCCTCTATCCGGAGGCAGTCGCCGTGGGAACATAGGGAATAGGGGCTAGGGACTAGGGAATTCGCCGAGCCGCGTGCTTCAGCTCGCGCGATCTCTCCGTTCTCAACCGAGCCGCGTGCTTCAGCTCGCGCGATCTCTCCGTTCTCAACCGAGCGGCGTGCTTGAGCAGCCCGTTGCAGAAGTATGTGGCGCCGGCTAATAGCCGGTGATAAGACGGGCTATTAGCCCGTCCCACACTTTTTCAACAGGCTTCTAGCCGGTGAAAACACGGGCTGGAAGGCGCGGCTCGGTTTTGTTAAAGTCCCCGAGTTCGCTATTGTACGTCTTGGAATCACCGACATGGCACACGCATATACACCGGGGCTTCTCGTCACCGAAGTGACCACAATCAAACACCGGCGCATCCTGCCGATCAAGGGCGAAGTGCTCGTGAAACAAGGCGACACGGTCAACGCCGACCAGGTCGTCGCCCAAACGTTCATGCCCGGCGACGTACACCCGATCAACCTTGCCAACCAGTTGTCGCTCCCGCCGCAGGACGTGCCCGAATGCGTCCTCAAGAAAATCGGGGACGAGGTCGCCGTGGGCGAGCCGCTCGCGCGCACAAAGGGCATCTTCGGCATGTTCAAGGGCGAGTATAAATCCCCGATCGCCGGCACCGTCGAGACCGTCTCCGAGGTGACCGGACAGATGATCATCCGTGGACCGGCTTCGCCGATCGAGGTGACCGCGTTTGTCGCGGGCAAGGTGATCGAGGTGCTCCCCGAAGAGGGCTGCATCGTCGAGGCCGAGGTCAGCTTTGTGCAGGGCATTTTCGGGGTCGGCGGCGAAACGCTGGGGCCGATCCGGATGGCGTGTACGTCCCACGACGAGGTGCTCGACGCGGACCACGTCGTCGAAGACATGAAGGGCGCCGTCATCGTCGGCGGCGGGCGCGTGACCGGGGAAGCGATCCAGAAGGCGATCAAGGTCGGTGTCGCGGCCATCGTCACCGGCGGCATAGACGACGAAGACCTTCGCGACTTTCTGGGCTATGACCTGGGCGTCGCGATCACCGGGTCGGAGCAACTCGGGCTGACCCTCGTGACGACGGAGGGTTTCGGCGACATCGCCATGGCGCAGCGTACGTTCGATCTGCTGAAGTCGCGCGAGGGCGACTCCGCGTCGGTGAACGGTGCAACGCAGATTCGCGCGGGGGTCATTCGTCCGGAGGTTTTGATCCCCATCAAACCCGGAACGCTAATGACCGCTTCGGATCGGATCGAATCCACCCAAGGCGTTACCGTGGGTCTGCCCATCCGTGCGATCCGGTCGCCCTATTTTGGTCGATTGGGAAAGGTGGCAGCGCTCCCTGCGGAGCTGTACGAACTGGAATCGGGTAGCATGGCCCGCGTTTTTGAAGTCGAGTTCGACAACGGCGAACGGGCGATCGTGCCCCGCGCCAACGTCGAGCTGTTGGAGCGGTAGACGCGACCTCTCCGTCTGCCTATACTGCGCCCGCGATCGCCGCCGGCACTGGCGTGGACCGACGGCGTGGTACCATCCTCCCAAGTTTCGCGGAGCGAGCGACATGCGGACATTGTGCGGCAGGCGTTGGAGCGGGCAAGCCGCTGCGTGGCTGTTTGCCGCCATCCTGCCGCATGCCGTGCTGGCCGAGCCTCCCCGCCCTCCGTCCGATGTGATCGTCGCCGACGCGCCGAACGACACGGGCAAAGCCATCGACATCTCATGGGCGCTCTCGCCCGATGACGTCACCGGTAGCATGGCCGTGACGGGATACGAGGTGCTGCGAAGCGAATCGGCCGACGGCGAATTCGCCTCGGTCGGTACGCCCCCCAAAGGGCTGACGAAATACCGCGACTCCAACTGCAAGCGCGGAGTCGAATACTGGTATCAGGTCGTCGCGCGGGGCGAGGGCTCCGCCCGGTCCGAGCCGGCGCCCTCGACGACGCCCGTTGCACCCGTGATGCAGTGGTTTGATTGGGACAAACTCGCACTCTTGGTAATCATGTCCTTGCTCATCTTCGGTATTTCGTTCTTCATGCGCAGGGCAAAGCTCGGCGCGCCGGTGCGGCTGCGCAAGATCGCGGGGCTCGAGGCTGCCGAAGAGGCGGTCGGCCGGGCGACTGAGATGGGGCGGAGCATTCTCTTTGTCATCGGACTCCAGGACGTCAACGACATCCAGACCATCGCCGGTCTTACAGTGCTGAGCCGCATCGCACGCCTTGCGGCCGAGCACGGCGCCGAACTCGAAGTGCCCACGTGTCGGTCGCTTGTCATGACGGCGGCCCGCGAAACGGTGAAGGAGGCCTTTCTCGCGGCGGGTCGACCCGACGCCTACAACGAAGACAATATCTACTACGTCACCGACGAACAGTTCGGCTTCGTCGCGGCCGTCGCCGGGCAGATGGTCCGCGAGAAACCGGCCGCTTGCTTCTATATGGGGGCGTTTTTCGCCGAGTCGCTCATTCTCGCCGAAACCGGCAATCATGTCGGAGCGATACAAGTGGCCGGCACGGCGATGCCGGCACAGTTGCCGTTCTTCGTAGCCGCCGCGGACTATACGCTCATCGGCGAGGAGTTCTTCGCCGCATCCGCCTACCTTTCGGGTGAGCCGACTCAACTCGGCAGCCTGCAAGGCCAAGACGTCGGCAAGTTCGTGGCGATCGTCTTGATCGTGGTCGGGTGTGGTGCGGCGGCGATCGCGGGCATGGCAAAGGTTGGCGGGTTTGCGGCGGTTGCCACGTGGCTCGTCGAAGCGCTTACATAGATCGGGAGCCTGGGCGAAGTGAAGCGAACTCTTCCACTGTTCATAGCCGGCATCTCCGGCATCGTGCTGATCATCACGTCGTTCATCCCATATACGATACCGTGGGGTGTAAAGGCCGGGATCTGGTTCGATATCCTCGCGGGGATCGCCTTCATCCTGGGCGGCGCGAACCTGATGAAGAACCACCTCAAAAAGATGTCCAATAGGCGCGCCGGCTGGGGCTAT
>JADFHG010000016.1 GCA_022567365.1 Planctomycetota bacterium
GCTGCTGCTGACGGATTTTTCGGGCGGCCAGTTGATCGACTTGATGGTGACGGCCGCGAACGATCTGATGTCCGTCCACGGGGACAACTACGACTTCATCGGCTATTGGGTCAATTTCGTACCCCACCATCAGATCGGCACCGCGTTCTACAAGTTCATCGAGAACGACGTCATGGGTATTGGCGACGCCAGCACGACGGGCACGCCGCTGTTCAATCTCCGTCCGGAGTTGGGGTTGGGCGGCGAGAATATCGAAGGCTTCATCATGATGTGGCGAATCAACAACCCTAAATGGCAACCGGGCGACGGCGCCGGCGCGGCCTTCACCCGCCTCGCGTTGGGCCAGGAATACGAGCATCGTTTCGCCATGTTCCTCCCCCCGCTCCTCGATGGTCGGGTGCTTCAGGGCGATCAAGCCTCGTGCGGCCGGACGTTTCACTGGAGCTGGCGCGCGGACGGGCAAGGGTCGTGCATGGAAATCTCGGAGTGGGTGGGCGCCGATCCCGCCATCCTCGAAGCGAACTTCATATCCTTCAATACGGACATACCTGGAAGCATTTTCAGCTACACCGATCTCTACCTCATGGGATACGTTTCGCCGGAGGAAATGGACGCGGGCAACAGCGAGCTACGGTTCATGGACAACTCGAACTGCGACCCGGTCTACGCCGGGACCATCTCGGACTTTTCGTCCGCCGACATCATTGCCGCCGCTGGTCCGCGCGTGCCGGATCATACCCAGGAAGACAAACACTATCGCACCGCGTGGATCATGATTCATCAACCCGGCGATCCGCCCGACGCCGGCGAGCTGGACAAGACCGTCGCCATCCTCGAGCAACATATGTTGGACTGGAACCACAGTACGCTCGAACGCGGCACAATGAACAACTCCCTCTTCGACGATTGCAACTGCAACGACGTTCCGGACGAGGACGACATTTCCGACGGAACGAGCATGGACGAAAACGGCAACGGCGTTCCCGACGAATGCGAGTTCGCCATTCCGACCGTGTCGCAGTGGGGCATGGCCGCGCTCGCCGGGCTGCTGGTCGCGGCGGGAATGGTGCTGTTCGGGCGTCGCCGCGCCGCGCGAGCGTGACTCCGCGCGAGGCGTTTTCGATAGAGCTGCGAATGTGTATGTCCGGCCATACAACAGGGGACAGGATTGTACAGAGATGTTCGCGCGCCGGGTTGACTGCCCATTCGCCGTGCACCTACACTAGGGCCATCGACCGGGCACTGGCAACCCAGCTTGCCGGCCGACCCGGTCACTAGCGAGAGGCCGATCCGCCGGGGGTTTCGTCCCATCCCGACGGTCGGACGTACAACCGTTTTGCAGACATGTCAGAAGAAAGGAAAATGTAGATGAGTCATTACAATTGGAGGATCCGGCACCGACCCCCGGCAAACCGGCTTGCGGGCGGCTCGCCGGGCCGGCTTCTTGGTTTGTTCATCACGGCCGTGATCGCGGCCGTCGGGGCGGGCACCGCGTTTGCCGACCACATCCCGGGGCACGACAATCAAGATCCGACGTTCCCAATGCCGATTCCGGGCGCGGACATCTTCAACGGTGGATTGCTGTGGGTGACACTCATCGCTCCGGATGAAGGGACGATCATCACGAACACGACGTACCACATTACCTTTGTCAGCGACGGAGCCACGCCGGCGTCCGAGCTCCTGCTCGAACTTGGCGTCAAGGTAGGCGACGGAATCGCCGAGTTTACCGTCATCGGCGCCGACCTCGGTTTCGGCAGCGGACCAGGGGTCTTTCACGGTAAATTGACCACGGATGCGTTCAACGGCGAGGCGTGGCAGCTGCCGTTCCTGCCGTTTTCCACGGCCGACTTGTTCATCGCCGCCACCACCGGCGGCATCAACGGTTCCGGCTACTTCGTTGATTCATTTGTGACGTTCGACGTCATCCCCGTTCAGGATCCCGAAAACCTCGTGATCGAGTCGAGCGATCCGCCCGACAACGCAATCGACGCCCGCCAACCGTCCGAACCGGACGGCAGCATGCCCGCCGGTATTGATTCCGTGTCCCTTACGTTTACCGGGAACGCGGCCCCCATCTCGGATCCGGATTTCCTGATCACGACGGATCCGCCCGGGGCCGCACCGGTTATTGAGGAAATGGTTGTCGACGGCAACACGATAACGTTGTACTTCGACGCTGCGATACCGCTCAATGCCTGGACCAACATCGAATACGCGCCGTCCGGATCGAGCGTTCGGATCGGCTCGCTACCCGGCGACGTAATCGGCGACGGGATCAGCAACGCCAACGACGTGCTCTCGCTCATCGACCACCTCAACGGTGTCGTTGAACCGTTGGCCGATTATCAAACCGACGTCGACCGGAGTGGAATCACGAATTCCAGTGATGTGCTGCGGGTAATCGACCTTCTCAACGGTGCGGGGGTGTACGACGTCTACCTCGGTGCTACGCTGCCCGACTGAGCAACGTCGCCCCCGAGGTCAGACGGTGTGGCATCCCAAGCCGTCGGCGCGGGCATGTTTTTGCCCTATCGACGCTCGATCCTACATGCCTGCGCTTCGCTTATCAGCCTGGAGAAGAAGTCGGCGTAGCGTCCGCCCCCCGTGGCGGACGTGGCTTTCGAATCCGCTATCGCCGTCCAACGGCCGTCACGGGGGGCGGACGCTACTTGCTCGCGTGGACGGCACTTTTTCAACGGGCCGCTAGCCAAGAGATTACACGAGGTGGGTGCGACACCGGCTAGCAGTTTCGACCCCCTCGAGATGCAAGAAAGCCCACGGATGGCGATCCGTGGGCTCGTCGGTTTGATCGTGTTGGCGCGCGGTCCGTTCGCGGACCCTCGCGCGACCGCTAGTACGTGTCGAACCCATCGCCCTTTTCGTCAAGATCGTCGGTATTCACGATAAGGTCGCCCGTGACGTAGTTATAGACCCAGCCGATCGTCGTTAGGGCTTCATTGACCACGGGCCCGGTAGCGGCGAGGGTCAGTCCTTTCACACCTGCATTGGGGCCGACCGGACACGGGGGCAGACCTCCGCGCAGGTACGGTCCGTATATGTGAACCCCGGCGGTCGTGCCGACAACGCCCGCGAAGTCCGTTTTGTTGAGGAGCTGAGAGAGGAACTCGGCTTCGGTGTTGACCGTTTTCGACGCCGGGAAGACGCCACCGTGCTCGGCGGCAAACATGTCGATCGAGTTGCGGAGCCCGGCAAGACTACCGCGCACGGACGCGGCGCCGGCGCCCTTGGCCCCTCGGCTGATTCTGGGAACCGCGATCGCCGCGATCACGCCGATGATCACGATGACGATGACCAGTTCGACCAGGCTGAAGCCGCGTCGTTTCGTACTCTGATTCACGTTCATGGTCTGGTCCTCACGCGCCGGACATCCGCACTCCGACGTAGCTTATTTCATCCGTCGCCTGCGGCGAGTCACCGCACGCCCTCTCAAACCGGGTGTTCTTTCGTCGCTACTCCGTGCATCCTATGATATCGTTCGATCTCACGGTGATCTTGAAGCCTCCGCGTCCTTTCGATCAAACATCGTCAGGATGACGTCGTTTTCCATGCATTCAAAGTGAGCCTCGACGTCCGTAATCCGATTGAGCGTACAGCCGTCGATTTCCTCACCTTCTCGGACCCATTTCCCGTCGATGATCGCAATCCTCAATCCGTCTCGGACGAGCAGTCCGAGAAGCCGATGTCGCTGCGCAAATACCGCGGCGGAGGCCGCACGGGCACGTCGACGTCCGTTAGCGCCTCGCTGGGGATCGTCAGGATCGGGTTCCGTCGTCCATTCGCCGCCTACCATTCGCGAAGGTTGGAACAGATTACGGATCGGCAATCCCGCACCGCCCCACGGCGAGACGCGCGGGAAAGGGAGCTCGGGGATGCCGAAGTCCCCACCGGCCGGTTTCCAAGATGTTTTCGGACCCGACTCGGTCGCCGCGACGGCGGCAGCCGATTGCCCCGGGACGGGGGCGTCCGCCACAACCGTGGCGGGCAGAAGCCGATCCACGAGCATTGCCAGGGCACCGCAGCCGAGCAGGGTTCCATAAAGTTGTTTCTTGCGTCGTGACATTGTTGGTCCGCCGCGCGGCGAGCTACGGCTCCGTGGTCGGTTCGGACGAAAAGAGACTCAGGCTCATGGCAACGCTACACATATCGGTCCCGGCGTGTCCGCCGTCGCGACTTCGCTCGATCTTGAAGAACCCGACGTCGGCCCAGGAATCCGCGTTCTCGATCGACTTGAAGAACGCGACCACGTTGGGAAAGCGTCCGGTTGTTTCAAACGTATATCGCGACTCGAGCAGCCCGGGGTAGTGTCGCGGGGCGATGGGCGCTATACGAAGCACCTCAATACCATTCGCGACGGCCAAGGCGGAGAGCATTTGGAGATCGTGCTCCACAGGCGTCTCGTCGGGTAGCTGTCCTTTTGACGCGAGTTCTTCCCTCCTTGCAACGACGAGTTTGCCCAGGCGATCCTGCGCGGCCCGTATGGAAGCGAGGTCGCTCGTGGAAGCGGTGATCGTCTTCGTAAGGGCCGCAATCTCCGTTCCCGGGTGATCGGAGCGGAGAAGGGTGAGCCAGCCGAACGTGAGCGCGCACGCCAGGAGCACGCCGCCTCCGAGCGTGTCGATCATCATCGCCGGTAATCTTCGATTCGCCATTGTTACCATTCACACACGAGTTCAAACGCCACCGCGCTCCCGTCGAGCACCGATTCGTTCACCGAACGCACCAACATGACCCGATCGAAGGCCCCGCTTTCCTTGAGCCTGGTGACGAAGACATAGGGCTGCTCATGGTCGCCCGCATATCCGCGCAGGCGCAGTTGGCGGGGGACGTCGAGTGTGATCGTCTTGTTCTGCTCGCCCATCTTCGCTCCCGGTGTCGGGGCAACCAAGGGTAATTGCGGACCACCGGAAGCCGTCGCCGGATCCGTGGCGATGTAGCTGAGCCACACGCGATCCGGCACGCAGGTGGCTATCAACGCGAAAACGGACGCCCATGGGCGCTTGGCACGAAGCGCATCGGCGCGCTCGATGCGCCCGAGCAAATGCGCTGCCTCGGCGGTGGTCGTTCGGATCTTGGCGCGGGCATGCTCGAGCCGGGTGAAGAGCTGGTTGCTTTCGTCGCGAAGTTGGGACGCACGGGCGCGATGAACGACGTCCAAGACGAGCGGGACGCAAAGCGCCGCGGCGAGGATGATAATCGCCATGCCCCACCGTATTAAGTGGCGCCGTCGAAGACGGGCGTCGAGCACGTCCGAAGGAATCATGTTGATCGCCGGGATGCTCACTCTAGCGACTCCAACGTCAATCCAATGGCAACGGCGGTCCGATCCAACGTGACATTGGACATGGTTCCCAATGTGAGGCGGCAGTTCGGCTCGTCGAGTAAGTCGGAGATGCGGCGCACTCGTACACCGAGCGCATTCTCCAGCAGATCGGGGAGGTTCCGCGTTTTCGCGCCACCACCGACGAGCACCAGATCCGTGACGTCGCGGTTTGGATAGCAGCCGAGCACGTACTCGAACGAGCGTTTCACCTCGTTGGAAAGGGCGCTGAGTTCGCCGCGAATCGCCCCGTGGACGATCGACGCGATTTTCGACGTCGGCGCACGCTCCTTCGCACGGCGCGCATCCAGGGCGACCCCGTGATCGCACTTGTGGATTTCCGCCGCGCGCCGCGTGATGTTCAGCGTGACGGCCACTCGGTCGGTCCATTCCCTGCCACCGGTGCCGACCGATCGTACGAGGACGGGTACGTCGCCCACGCACACGGCGACGCGGGCTTGCCGCTCACCCAGATCGAGGACGCCCCACACCTCGTTCTTGCGCGTACCTAGAACGGCCGCCGAAACGCGGCACATGGCGAACGCGGCCGCCTCGACCCGATCGCAATGAAATCGACCGGTCGAGCACACGTCGACCAATCGGGTAATCACGTCGCGCGGCGAAACGAGGCCCATTGCGTTGGGCGCGGACCCGGTGGCCGCGGGAAGCAGCCAGTGGCGCGCGCGCACGTCCACGCCCCTGAATGTTGTCAGTCGCTCGACCTCCCATTTCACGACCTGTTCCGCGGTATCCGCCTGCTGAGACATGACCTGCTCCGGAAGTTCGAGCGCGTGGAACTCGACGTCGGGGGCACTGAGGGCCGCCACGGTGACGGTGCCGCGGAATTCCGCCTGTTGCATGCATCGCTCCACGTCATCGGCATGGGGGCTCCCGGATGACTCGTCGTTTCGGTCCGGATGCTCATAGATAGTCACGCGCTCGACCGTCCAGCAATCCCGGCGACGGACGGTCTGGGCGGCGCGGATGCCACCGGCACCGAGGTCGAGTCCGATCGGCGAACTCGTGCGAAGGCGGCGATTGAGCATGGTCAACATGGTCGTAATCTCCGACTATTGCATCGCCGCCGTCATGTCGAACAGTGGCATAAACAGCGACACGGCGACCAGACCGACGACGAAGCCCATTCCGATCAGGATCAGCGGTTCGAGGAGTCGGGCGGCGGCGTTGACGAGTTCCTCGTTGGTTTCGTCGAGCGCATCCGCGCAATATGATATCGCGCCTCCCAGATTGCCGCTTTCCTCGCCGGTTCGGATGGCTTGGCTTACGTGGGGCGCGATGAGCGGCGACCTCTCGAAGACCGTATAGATCGAGCCGCCCGCCGTCACCGTCTCATCCAGTTGGTCGAACAAATGCGAAAACCGCACGTTCTCCGTCACCCCGCGCGACAGCTCGAGCGTTTCCAGCAGGCCGACGCGCGCCTCAATCAGCACGCCCATGGTACGGAGCAACTGTCCCTGGATGAGCTGCGAAAGGACGCGACCCACCAATGGCACGCCGATCAGTCGATCGCCGAGCCAACGACGACCCCGCCGCCCGAAGAACAGCAGCCCCGCTCCGACCCCGCACGCGAGCGCGGCGACGATGAACAGCGGCCAGTAGGTCCTCAAGGTCATGCCGATCGCGAGCAGGAATTTCGTCGATGCAGGGGGATCGATACCGAGTTGCTCGAACATGGCGCCGAAACGAGGAAGCACGAAGAAAAGCAGGACCCCCATTATGTGGAAGCTCATGACGATCAACAACGCGGGATAAGCGATCGCTCCTATGATCTTCTTGCGTACACCGTTGCGTTTTTGGAGGATGACGGCGAGACGCTCGAACATATCCGCCAACGTCGCGCTCGCTTCACCCGCGGCGATGATCGAACAGAATACGCAATCAAAAGATTGTGGTTGCTTGCGAAGCGCTTCGGTCAGCGTCAGTCCGTCCTCGAGGTCGTGGATCAACTGATCGAGTACCGCCGCCCGTTCGGGCTTCGTCAGTTGCCTCTTGATCGCCATGAGGGCGGGGACGACACCGCTGCCCGCGCGAAGAAGCATCGCCATCTGCCGGGCGAACAGCACGAGCGTCTTGAACGGCAGCCGCCCGACGCGCACGCCGGTCGCCGTGTGCGGAACGTCGACGTCACCGCACGGCGTCTCACGGATGTCCGTCACATACAGTCCGTCGCGGCGCAACTGCTCGACGGCCGAGTGCACGTTCGGCGCTTCGAGTCTTGCCGACCGGCGGGTGCCGGTGGCGTCGACGGCTTCGTACGTCAGATTCATAGCGCGACCCCCTCGGCCAGCTTGCCCGTCGGGTCGCCGACGTCCAACGCCTCCGAACGCGTGACGCGCAGTATTTCCTCCAACGTGGAATCGCCGCGATCGACGAGTTCCAATGCCTTCACTCTTAGCGATTTCCACCCTACTTCGGCAAGGTAGACACGAATGTTCGCTTCGGATGCCGTTCCGCACTGGATCATGCGTTTGAGTTCCGTGTCGAGGATCATCACCTCATATATCCCGGTTCGCCCGCGGAATCCGGAGTTGTTGCACGCCCGGCAGCCTTCGCCTTTCTGAAAAAGCTCGTTGCACCGCGACTTCCAGCCGACGCTTTCGAGAAGGTTGGCGTGCGGATAGTAGGACGTCTTGCACTTCGCGCAGATCGTTCGGGCGAGGCGCTGCGCGACGAAACCGAGGATCGAGCTGGCGATAAGAAAAGGTTCGATTCCCATGTGCAGCAATCTCATGATACCGCCCGGGCAATCGTTCGTATGCAAAGTGGACAGCACCAAGTGGCCCGTCAGCGCCGCCTGAACCGCCACGCGAGCGGTTTCCTCGTCGCGAATCTCCCCTACCATCACGATGTCCGGGTCTTGGCGCAGGATCGAGCGGAGCGCCCGAACGAAGGTCAGCCCGACGGCTTCGTGTACCTGTATCTGATTCACGAGGGGAAGCTGATACTCGACCGGATCCTCGATGGTCACGATGTTCACGGCCTCGGTTCTCAGCATGTCGAGCGCCGAGTACAACGTCGTGGTCTTGCCGCTTCCGGTCGGACCCGTGACGAGCATCAACCCGTATGGGCTTCGGATCATCGTTTCGATCGCGCTGCGGTCGTCATCGCCGACGCCGAGTTCACCCAGTTCAAAGCTCAGGTTGGACTTGTCGAGAATGCGGATCACGATCTTCTCGCCAAGCACGGTCGGCATGCTCGACACGCGAAGATCGATCTCCCGTCCGTCGGCGACGAGATGCACACGACCCTCCTGCGGCAGACGCTTCTCCGAAATGTCCATCCGCCCGATTACCTTGATTCGAGACACGACGGCCGCGTGTACGCCCTTGGGAGGCTTGAGCATTTCGCGAAGTTGGCCGTCCACCCGATATCGAATGTGCGTCCCGTCGCGGTCCGGTTCGATGTGTATGTCACTGGCTCCCGCGCGCAGTGCGGTGAGGATCGCAACGTTGACGAGATTGACGATCGGACTGCCTTCGACCATCTTGTCGAGGTCCGCGACCGGTCCTTCGTCCATCGCCTCCGTCTCGGCGATGTGAATGTCGCTTTCTTCCATCGACGCAAGAAAGGAATCCACGGTAACGTCCGCAGCCAGGTATTTGCGCTGGAATTCCTCGAGGTTTTCCGCGAGCACGAGCACCGGACGGATCGAGCAATCGGTGAGGTTGCGCAGGCGGTCCTGGCAGGGAAGCGACTGCGGCTCGACCATCGCCACGGTAAGCACACCGCGCACGCGAAACAGCGGCAACACCTTTAGCCGTTCCGCTTCCTCTTTCGCGATGAGCTTCGCGACCACTGGATCAATCAGACCGTGACGCAACACGCATCCATGGACCCCCAGGCGCTCCGACAGCGTCCCCACCATGGTCGCGGCCGACACCGCGCCGATGTCCATGAGCGCGCCGCCGATCCTGCCGCCGACGGCCTGTTGCCGCGCCAACGCCTCGGCGAGCTGGTCCGCGCTGATGATGCCGTCGCGTATGAGTTGCTCGCCAAGGCGGACGGTTTGTTCAATGGAAAGTCTTGTCACGACGCTGTGGCTCCGTGACCACCGCGCGCGCGGCTTCGAGCCGTGGGCGCGCCATGGGGAAACGAGGATTCACCGATCGCGAGCGGCCGGGGAACGCGCGCGCACCTCAGCGGAGCGGCAGTCGTCCGTCGCAGGAGATAGGTCAATTCGTAGTGTGTCACCGTGGCTGTCTCACAGTTTCGCGTTGCCGGTCCGCGCGGTCGCGGGCGGCGCCGACTCAAAGGAAACTCCTGACGGCATGCTGCACGTCTTCGAAAAACACGAAACGATCGGTGATGCCGACAAGATCGAAGATCTCCCGGCAGGTCGACGTCACCCGCGCGAGCTTGAGCCTCGCGGCGCGATTCGCGAGTTCGTCGGAGAATTCCAGAAAACTCTCCAGCGCGGCGCTGTCCATGTACGCCACCTCGGCCATATCGAAGACGAGTCGTGGATTGGGCGCGGTCAGCAACTCCTTGATGACCTTCGAGAACTGCTCGACGTCCTCGTCCGCCAGCGCCGCACTCGGCGCTATGACCTCGACCGTGCCAACGAGCTGGCGCTGCACCCTCATACGACCGCCTCAGCCGAAACCGACGGCGATCCCAGATCGCTCGCGATCACGATGTTGTCGCGACGCGCATCGTGACAACATTCGATTGCCCGAGTGATCAGATCGCGCACGCCCGGTTGACCGTTACCGCTACCTACGACACCGCACCGCACCACGACCGACACGCCCCACCGCTGCTCATCCGCGCAGAGGTCCGTCAGTTGTCTCATGAGTTGTGAAACGATTAGGGAAGCCAATTCCGAATCCACGCGGCGCAGCAGGAGCAGGAAACGCGAGCCGTCGAACCGACCGACGCAATCATCCAGTCGGAGCTTGCGACGAATCTCGCCGCACACCTCACGGACCAACTCGTTGGCGAGATCCCACCGACCCGTGTCGTTCAATTCGCGCAGGTGCTCGAGGGCAACGGCAGCCATCGCGACCGGCTCGCCAAGCGCGTACGATTCTCGCAGTGTCGTTTCGCTCGCGGCAAGAAACGCATCCCGCGTGAGGACTCCGGATGCCGGATCGACGATCTCCGTCTCGCGGCACCGGCACGCTTCCGCGACCAGCGCCCACCAAAGATTGACGAGTCCTTCCGCGGTGCGCAGAACCGCCCGGTGGTGTTCTGGTGCGATGTCCAAACGTCCAACCGTCACGACCCCGATCCTGCACGTCCCGCTCCGTACCGCGAAGCACCACGCCGGAGGATCGCTCGATGCCCGGGCCAGTCTGTCGACGAATTCGCCGTGGCCTGGATCGTCGGCGAGGAACGACCGCCCGGTCGTCGAGACATGCCCTAGGATGCCTCCGCGTGCCGACAAAGCAGGCGGATTGCCCAACGAATCCGCATCCGTCAACGGGACGAGTTCGTCGCTGTCGGTGAGCACGCGGTACGGCTTGACGTGCGTTGCCCCACAACATCGATTCAACACGGACCGTAGAAACCCGTCGAATGCGGGCCACGGATTCCGATCATGACGATGGGTTTCGAGCCAATCGTTGAATTGATCGAACGCCCAGTCGAGGTCTTCGGGCGGCGCGCCGTCGCGAGGATCCGGTGCACTCGTCGTCGCGGCTGTTCGGGGCGCGTTTGCCGACGTAGTCGGCGTCGAGTTGACGGCTGTCGGTGTTCCATCGAGCGCAACGTCGGCCGACCATGCCCCCATTGCAATGATTGCAAGTGAACCGGTGATCAGGGACACAACGATCCAAGGGTCCGTCCATACGGCGTGATTCGAACCGGCCTGAGCGAGCACGATCCAGAAAAGTGCACATGCGATTCCGATCCCGATGCCTCGGGTCTTTCCCAACAAGCGCCCGGCCACACCGACGGCGAGAATGATGGGAAACCAAGGAAGCAACAGTGTGAGATTCAAGTTACGCCCCCTTGTTCCTGGCGGCCGCGTCCTCGGCGCACGTGCGCGCGAACTGATCGGCGGTGGCGACCATTTCTTCCCAGGCGCCCGGCGATCCGTCGAGACGTTCCCGGATAAGGCGGGCGAACGTCTCGAACAAATCGGGATCGACCGTCCTGCCCGATTCCTGCTCGAGGATCTCGAGCGCCTTTCTCCAGTTGTTGGCGCCCCGATAGGATCGATTCGACGTCAGCGCATCGAAGATGTCGGCGACTTGCACGATACGGGCCTGCAGCGGGATGCGATCACCGGCGAGACCGCTCGGATAGCCGGTCCCGTCGAATCGTTCATGGTGGTGGAGGACGCCGTCCATTGCCTTCGCCAGTTGCGGAACTTCCTGCAGGACCACGTGACTGCGGACGGGATGTTCCTTCATATGGGCAAACTCCTCGTCCGTGAGCTTGCCGGTCTTCTTGAGTACGTCGTCGCGGATGCCGATCTTCCCGATGTCATGGAGCAGCGCGCTCCAAGTCAGCATCTGCAAGTCCTCCGGGGCCATCCGCACCTCTCTTGCAAGCATGGTCGCATAGTATGCCACGCGAACGGAATGGCCGGACGTGTATTCGTCCTTTTGGTCCACCGCGTTGACCAACGCGCGCACGAGCGCGATCGACACCTCGCGCAGCTCGCGCACCAGCCGGTGATTCGCGATGACGTCGCCGCAGAACCCCGTCAGAGATTCGAGCAGCAACATCTCGCCTGATCCGAATTCGGAGACATGCTCGGAGCGCGTGACGACGACCGCGCAAACGAACTTTGACCGCGAAAACACCGGACCCACCATGACTTCGGCGATGCCGAACGGTCGCAGGTCAGGCGGCGCGGGTTCGACCAGAACAGCCGCTTGCTCGCGCGACCTGCCGACGAGCTCCGCGAGCCGTTCCTCCATTTGAAGCAGAGCGCCGGAAACCCGCCATTTGCCGGTATCGGACAGGTGGACCGAAGAAACGGACCTGTGCGCGAAGCACTCTTGCAACTTCGTCAAGAAGAGCGCGATACACTCATCCTCGTTTCGCATGCCCGGGAGGTTGCGCGTAACGGCAAACACGACGCCCAACTGTTCGTATGTCCCGAGCACCTCTTCGGCCATGCCGGCATGCTCGGTAACGATCCGCTTGGCCAACTTCACGACGCCGTCCAACGCGGCGCCCAGCGCGGCGCGTTCGTCATGCTCGTGAAGATGGGGACGCAGCGCCTCGATGGCGTCGATGAGGCCCGACGGGTCAGCCCTTCCGGGCAAGGCTGCTCTTTGTGTGGCGGCGCGATGCACTGTTCCCACTCCTTACGCGACCGGTGTATCAAGCAAATTGGAGATTTGCGCGACCAACCGTGAGGGTGAAAACGGTTTCGGATACAACTGCACGTTGAACGTCTTGATGGCGTCCTGCAATTGCGCGTGGTCGCACCTCGCGCTGAGCAGCACGCAGGGTATTTCGAGCGCCCGCTCCTCGCGAACCGTGCGCATCAGTTCGATGCCGTCGAGGTGGGGCATGTTCACGTCGGAGACGATTAGGTCGACGCGCTCTCGGTCCAAGACCTCGAGCGCCTCGATACCATCCGACGACTCGAGCACCTCGTGCCCGTTCCGCGCAAGCCACATCGACATCACCCGCAGGAGATGAGGCTCGTCTTCAACGATCAGTATTCTGGCCATGGAGTCATTCTCCGACTCGAGTCGTCAGCGACGTGGCTCGGCTCGCCTGCAACGGCAGCTTGACGATGAAGGTGGAACCCTTCCCCTTCTCGCTGAGCAGGTCGATCTCTCCGCCGTGGCATCGCGCGATTTCCCTCGCCGTGTACAGACCGATGCCGGTGCCGGGGATCGCGCTGACGTCTTCGTCGTCCGCCCTCTGGAATTTCTCGAAGATTCGGGCGTGATCCTTGGGGGCGATGCCGATCCCGTTGTCCTTGACCGTCAGCGTCACGGCGTCTTCGCTAAACCGACAGGCCACGACGATCGCGCCGTCGGCGGGTGTATACTTGATCGCGTTACCGAGTAGGTTGTTCACCACGACGGCGAGTTTGTCGCGGTCACCGCGGATCGGCGACACCTTGGCCGGGAGCACGACCTGAAGATCGATGTTCTTCTCGTCGGCAAGCCCGCGCACGTCGCGAATGCCCTCCCCGAGCAGGGACGTCAGATCGACGTCGTCCCACGTGAGCTCGATGCTGCCGACCTCCATTTGTGAAACGCTGAGAATGTCCTCGATCAGCCGGGACAACCGCCGCGTTTCCTTGGTGATTACGTTGTAACACTCGGTGATGACCTTGGGATCGTCGAACATCCCGCTGGACAGTGTGTCCGCGTAGGCGCGGATGTTGGTCAGCGGCGTTCGAAGCTCGTGGGTCACCTGGGTGATGAAGTCCTCTCGGGCGCGGTCCGCGCGAATCTGCTGGCTG
Organism: Planctomycetota bacterium; assembly: GCA_022567365.1. GTDB lineage: Bacteria > Planctomycetota > Phycisphaerae > UBA1845 > UBA1845 > JADFHG01. Next base: position 13,743 of record JADFHG010000016.1, read on the forward strand.
ACGTCGCGGATGACGACGAGGCATTCGCCGAAGTGCTCCGCCCCGCGGAGTGGGATGACCGACATGCGATAAGAACTGCTATCGCCGTGTTCCGTTTCGATCAACTCCGTACAGGCGTCGAAACCACCGTCGGCGCGCAGGGCGCGTTTTGCGACGTCCGCGATCGCGCCCGGCAGCCCTTCACCCAGTCCTTCGATAACTGACTCATCGGCGCCTTCGCCCCCCTCCCAACCGAGCAGGCGACGCGCCGCGGTGTTCGCAAACTCGACGCGCCCGCCGTTGACCACGTGGACGATCGCGTCAGGCACCGCGTTGATCGCGTCGGCCAAACCCCGATCGCACGTGCTCGCCAAGAGACCGGACACCTCGTCGTTGGCCTGCGCTCTCTGAAGCTCCCCGCGCATGTCGCGCGCCATGGCGATGAGCCGATTCCACGTGACCGTCGCCTGGTCCACCGAATCCGCGAGCTGAAGGGACGTCAGGTCGCCTTCGAGAGATTCGGCGTGGGCCACCAGTCGTGCGGCGATGCGCGACGCGCCGCGCATGTGCGAGCGCAACGCGCGATACGTCACGAACAGGGCACCGCACACCACGAGCACTACGGAAAGCAGCGGGCTGTAGTCGCCGAACCGATCGCGACGCGGCGGCGCCGAGGGGATTCTCGCCTCGAGGAACAACGCCGGCCTCCCGACCGCCGACGATTCGGAAGATGGCGCGCTCCCACCGGTCGTCGTCTCGTCCCTGGCATTGGACGTCGAGGTCGCGTCGCGGGCCGACGCACCGCGCATCTCCACGACACCGGAACCGAGCGACGCCCGTACGAAGAGGTCGGGCTCCGCGCCGTCATCGTCATGGATTTCGGAGACGTCGAATGAGCCGGACATCTTCGCGCCATTGGCGTCGTCCGCAACGTAGGAATCGATTTCGCCGGCCCGTATCGATGCGATCACCCGTCGCTCTGAATCCACGACGCGCAGCGAACGCACCGCTACATTTGCGGAGAAATCGCGAAGAGCCCGTTGAAACGCCACGGACCGGGTCGCGCCGTTGCCATCGCCGTCGGCGGCCTCTTCCAGTCGCTGCGATAGAAGCTTGACTCCGTACGTGGCAAGCGCCCGAAACTCCGTGTCGGCTTGTCGGCGGGTTTGCAGGACCCCGACGTATCCGACCCCGGCCAGCCCGACGAGGTAGATCAGTACAACCGACAGCCCGAACCAGCGCGGAACTTCCTCCGCGTTCCAAAACCGCTTGAACTGATTCCACATACCG